>DASSBF010000094.1:0-20712 GCA_035699005.1 Dongiaceae bacterium | reverse complement strand
CCTTCCGTCCGCAAAGGCGGTGGTCGAGGAATTCCGCAAGGACGGCTTCGAGCCTGAAGGCTACACCCTCAGCACCTACGCCGCGATCCAGGTGTGGGCGCAGGCTGTCGACAAGGCCGGCACCACCGACGCCGCCAAGGTCGCGGACACCATCCGCAGCGGTCCGTGGGACACCGTGATCGGCAAGCTGGCGTTCGACGACAAGGGCGATCTCACCTCCTCGACCTACGTCTGGTACGAGTTCAAGGACGGCAAGTACGCCGAAGCGAACAAGTAGACCCGGCTTCATGGGTGTCGAAGGGGCCCGGGCGGCAACGCCCGGGCCTTTTTTCTGGTGGTCTGCTACTGTCTGCGGCGCCTTTTGTCGGCGCCCATGCTCGTGTCGATTGCTGTTCGTTCATCATAAGGGGAATGGATATGAGGACGCACCTGTTCCGGCTGGCTTGTGCCGCAGTTCCCTTGCTGCTGACTGCCTGCGCCACCGGCGGCTCGACACCGAAACAGCCGCAACCGTCCAGCAGTGAAATCGTGATCGGCGTTGCCGGCCCGATGAGCGGCGATCTCGCCGTGTTCGGCCAGCAGTTGAAGCGCGGCGCGCAGCAGGCGGTGGCCGACCTGAACGCGAAGGGTGGTGTCCTTGGGAAGAAGGTTCGTCTGGCAGTCGGCGACGACCAATGCGATCCAAAGCTGGCGGTGCGTGTTGCAAACGATTTGGCAAAGCAGGGTGCGGTGTTCGTCGCGGGGCACTTCTGTTCGGGTTCCTCCATCCCTGCCTCGGCGGTCTACGGGCGGGCCGGCGTCCTGCAGATCACGCCGTCTTCGACCAATCCGAGATTGACGGAAGGCGCTGGGATCAGGACCTTGTTCCGGACCTGCGGCAACGACAAGATGCAGGGCACGTTCGCGGGCAAATGGATGGCGGAGAACTATGCCGGCAGGCGGGTCGCCGTCCTGGACGACAACTCGCCCTATGGGAGGGGCGTTGCCGATGAAGCCCAGCGATCCATGGAAGCCAACGGCTTGAAGGCCGCGCTGCGCGACAGCTATGTCGAGAAGCAGAAGGATTTCTCGGCGCTCATTGCCAAGCTCCAGGCCGCGAAGGTCGACATGGTCTATGTCGGTGGTTATCACAACGACATCGGCCTGCTGGTGAGGCAGGCGCGCGCGCAAGGTTTCGCCGGGGACTTCGCGGCGGCCGATGCGCTGAATACCTCGGAGTTCTGGTCGATCGCCGGCACGGCCGGCGACGGCGTGCGCTTCACCGATGCGAGTTCGCAGATCAACTTCGTCAGCGCGAAATCGGTGGTCGAGGAATTCCGCGCCGACAACTACGAACCGGAAGGCTACACCCTCGGCTCCTACGCGGCGGTCCAGGCCTGGGCGGCGGGGGCCGCCATCGCCAACGCGACCGAGGCCGGCAAGGTCGCGGGCGCGCTCCATCACAACGTCGTTCCCACCGTGATCGGCGACCTGTCCTGGGACGACAAGGGCGACCTCACCCGCGCCCAGTATGCCTGGTTCGTTTGGCACAATGGGCAGATCACGGAAGAGCCCTGATCTGGTGCTTGAGCGGCTCGCGTAGGAGGCCCGGCTGGCAACGTCCGGGCCTTTTCTATGACGATAGATTGTGGTTGGCGGGGCAGGGGACCGGAGATATTGTATGCCGCTTCGCGCAACCGGAACCCCGTCTTATGCCTGCGACCGAGGAAATCATCGCGATCGCCAGCGACCATGCCGGCTTTGAGCTGAAGGCCCAGCTGAAGCAGGAACTGGCCGCCATGGGCTTCGCGCCGCTCGATCTGGGGACCGAATCCGCGAGCTCGGTCGACTATCCCGACTTTGCCGACCGGCTGGCCGCCGCCATAAAGGACGGCCGGGCCAAACGCGGGATCCTGGTCTGCGGCACCGGGATCGGGATCTCCATGGCGGCGAACCGCCACCGCCATCTGCGCGCCGCCGTGGTGCATGACGTGACCGGCGCGCGCCTGACGCGCCAGCACAACAACGCCAACGTGCTGTGCCTGGGCGCCCGGCTGACCGGATCCGATGTCGCAAAGGATTGCCTCAAGGTGTTTTTGACGACAGATTTCGAAGGGGGCCGTCACGAAAATCGCGTCGCCAAACTGGGCTGATTGGGCCCGGTTCGCACCCGATAGAGGACCTGCGACATGACGACTCTCACCTACACCCCGATGCCCGGTTTCTTCACCGCCGCCCTCGCAGCGCGCGACCCGGAAGTATTCGGCGCGATCGGCAAGGAGCTCGATCGCCAGCAGGACCAGATCGAACTGATTGCCTCGGAGAACATCGTCTCGCGCGCGGTGCTGGAGGCGCAGGGCTCCGTCCTCACCAACAAGTATGCCGAAGGCTATCCGGGCAAGCGCTACTACGGCGGCTGCGAGTTCGTCGACATCGCGGAGACCATCGCGATCGACCGCGCCAAGAAGCTGTTCAACTGTGCCTTCGCCAACGTTCAGCCGCATTCCGGCGCGACTGCCAACCAGGCTGTGTTTTTTGCGCTGTTGCAGCCGGGCGACAGCTTCCTCGGCCTCAACCTGGCGGCCGGCGGACACTTGACCCACGGCTCGCCGGTCAACCAGTCTGGCAAGTGGTTCAGGCCGATCCCCTATACCGTGCGCCAGCAAGACCAGCAGCTCGACATGGACCAGGTCGCCGAGCTGGCGAAAGAGCACAAGCCGAAGCTGATCCTGGCCGGCGGCTCCGCCTATCCGCGCTTCTGGGACTTCAAGCGCTTCCGCGAGATCGCGGACTCTGTGGGCGCGTATTTCTTCGTCGACATGGCGCACTTCGCGGGCCTGGTCGCGGGCGGCGTGCATCCGAGCCCGCTGCCTTATGCGCATGTCGTCAGCACCACCACGCACAAGACCCTGCGCGGCCCGCGCGGCGGCATGATCCTCAGCAACGACGAGGACATCGGCAAGAAGATCAATTCCGCCGTCTTCCCCGGCCTGCAAGGCGGGCCGCTGATGCACGTGATCGCGGCCAAGGCGGTGTCGTTCGGCGAGGCGCTGCGTCCGGAATTCAAGGTCTATGCGCAGGCCGTGGTCGACAATGCGAAGCTGCTGGCCGAGACCCTGGTTGCGGGGGGGCTCGCCATTACCTCGGGCGGGACCGACAATCACCTGATGCTGGTCGATCTGCGCCCGAAGAAACTGACCGGCAGGGATTCCGAGCACAGCCTGGAACAGGCCGGCATCACCTGCAACAAGAACGGCATCCCGTTCGATCCGGAGAAGCCCGCGATCACATCGGGCATCCGCCTCGGCACGCCGGCCGCGACCAGCCGCGGGTTCGGGGTCGGCGAATTCAAGCAAGTCGGCCGGATGATCGTGCGGGTGCTGGATGGGCTGGCGGCGAACCGCGCCGACAACAGCAAGATAGAAGGCGAAGTGCGCGAAGACGTGCGCGCCTTGTGCAAGAGGTTCCCGATCTACGGGGGCTGACGAGGCTTTTGGGGGATGTGAATGCGCTGTCCGTTTTGCGGAAACGAGGATACCCAGGTCAAAGATTCCCGACCGACGGACGACAATTCCGCCATCCGCAGGCGGCGGCAATGCACCAATTGCGGTGCCCGCTTCACCACCTTCGAGCGCGTGCAGTTGCGCGAGCTGGTGGTTGTGAAGAGCAACGGCCAGCGCGAGCCGTTCGATCGCGAGAAGCTGCTGCGCTCCATGCAGATCTCGCTGCGCAAGCGCCCGGTCGACCAGGACCGGCTGGAGCGCGTGGTGAACGGCATCGTGCGGCGGCTCGAAAGCTCGGGCGAGAACGAGATCCCGACCACCCATATCGGCGAGGCGGTAATGGACGCGCTCGCCACCCTGGACAAGGTCGCCTATGTCCGCTTCGCCTCGGTCTACCGCAATTTCCGCGAGGCCAAGGACTTCGAGACCTTCATCGGCAAGCTCGGCAGTGACGAAGACTGAGCAGAGGGACGTCGATCGCGAGCACATGGCCGCCGCCCTGTCGCTGGCGGCGCGCAACCTGGGGCAGACCTGGCCCAACCCCGCCGTCGGGTGCGTGATTGTCGATGCTACGGGCCACGTGGTCGGGCGCGGGAACACCCAGCGCGGCGGCCGCCCGCACGCCGAAACCGAGGCGCTGAAGATGGCTGGTGCGGCGGCGAAGGGCGGGACCGCCTACGTCACGCTCGAGCCATGCTCGCACCACGGCAGGACGCCGCCCTGTGCCGAGGCGCTGATCGCCGCCGGCATTGCGCGCTGTGTCGCCGCGATCGAGGATCCGGACCCGCGCGTATCCGGCAATGGCCTCGCGACGTTGCGAGCAGCCGGAATCGCTGTCGAGACGGGATTGCTCGCCGAGCGGGCCGCGGAACTCAACGTCGGCTTCCTGACGCGCATTGCGAAGCAACGGCCACTGGTTGCCCTGAAGCTCGCCACGTCGCTCGACGGCCGGATCGCCACGCGCAGTGGGGAGAGCCGCTGGATCACCGGAGATGCGGCGCGGGCTTTCGGCCACAGGCTGCGCGCCACCTACGATGCCATCGCGGTCGGATCGGGCACGGTGCTGGCCGATGACCCCGAACTGAGCTGTCGGCTGAGCGGGTTGCAGGACCGCTCGCCGGTGCGGCTGGTGTTCGACCGGCGCGGCCGCATTCCCGCCAGTGCGAAAGTCATGACATCGGCCTCACCGACCTGGATCGTTGGAGGGCCTGCCATGAGTGTGAATAATGTAACGCAATACATTGAAACTGAAAAAAATAACGATCCATCGACTGAACTCGCCGAGGCTCTGGGCAAGCTTGGCGCCGCCGGCCTTACGCGGATCCTGGTGGAGGGCGGGGCGACCCTGGCGACCGCGTTCCTGAAGGCTGGCCTGGTTGACCGGCTCTATTGGTTTCGCGCGCCTCTGGTGATCGGCGGGGACGGATTACCGGGCATCGCACCGCTGGCCGTGGATCGCCTTGCGGAGAGCGTTGGGCTGCGTTGCTTGGGCCGCCGCCCACTCGGGAATGATGTGCTGGAACTCTACGAGCGTCCTGCCTAGATTGGCGCCGGTTTTAACACTTTCGCGGCAGGGCATGTTCACCGGCATCATCACCGACCTCGGCAAGGTCAAGTCGATCGCGTTCGGGCCGATCACGCGGCTGGAGATCGCGACCGCCTATGATACCGGCAGCATCGCGCTCGGCGCCTCCATCGCCTGCAACGGGTGCTGCCTCTCGGTGGTGGAAAAGGGACTGGGCTGGCTGGCGTTCGAGGCGAGCCGCGAGACTCTCGACAAGACCACGATGGCGGACTGGAAAATCGGCCACCCGGTCAACCTGGAGCGCGCGCTGAGGCTGGGCGACGAGCTGGGCGGGCACCTGGTCTCCGGCCATGTCGACGGCGTCGGCCGCCTGCGCTCGATCAGGTCCGACGGCGGCAGCCTGCGCATGGTGGTCGAGGCGCCGGCGGAGATGGCGCACATGATCGCGCCGAAGGGTTCGATCGTGCTCGACGGCATTTCGCTGACCGTCAACGAGGTCGATGGCGCGCGCTTCGGCGTCAACATCATTCCGATCACCCAGACCGCGACCAATCTCGGCCAGGCGCGCGAAGGGGACCGGGTCAACCTGGAAATCGACCTGATCGCGCGATATGTTGCGCGGCTGCTGGCGCCGGCCCACTGACAGACAATCCCGGATGACCGACAAACCGCATATCCTGATCGTCGAAGCGCGCTTCTATGACGACCTGCTCAACGCGATGCTGGCCGGCGCCAAGCGCGTGCTGGACAAGGCCAGCGCGAGCTACGAGCTCGTCGCCGTTCCCGGCGCGCTGGAGATTCCGGGCGCGATCAAGTTTGCTCACGAGGCGGGGAAGGCAGGGCGGCTGGAGCGCCTGTTCGACGGCTACGTCGCGATCGGCTGCGTCATTCGCGGCGAGACGACGCACTATGACACGGTGTGCCAGGAAAGCGCGCGCGGGCTGATGGACTTGGCGATCCGGCATAATCTGGCGATCGGCAACGGCATCATCACGGTCGAGAACGAGGAGCAGGCCTGGGCACGGGCCAGGCCGGAAGACCAGGACAAGGGCGGCGGCGCCGCGAAGGCGTGCCTCGCGATGATTGCGATCAAGCGACGCTGGGGGATCGAATGATGACCGGCAAGGCGCCCGAAAAGTCGTCAGGCCGGCACGACGACCGCGCCGAGCGCGGCAAGCGCCTGGCCTTGACACGCAGCAACGCGCGCCTCGCGGCCGTGCAGGCGCTGTACCAGTGGGAGGCGACGGGCAGCCGAGCCGAGGCCGTGGTCAAGGAGTTCGCCGATCACCGGCTGGGCGAGGTGGTGGATGGCGTCGCGCTCCCGCCGGCCGACTTGAAGCTGTTCACCACCGTGGTCCTGGGCGCCGCGGTGCATGTCGCGGAGCTGGACGACATGATCGCCGCGGTCCTGACGGAGGATTGGACGGTCGAGCGGCTCGAAGCGACCTTGCGCGCGATCCTGCGCTGCGGGATCTTCGAGCTGGCGCACCGCGAGGACGTGCCGCCGCGCGTCGTCATCGCCGAATATGTTGCCGTGTGCGATGCGTTCTTCGCGGCCAAGGAGACCGGCCTCGTCAACGGCATCCTCGACCAGCTTGCGCGGCAATTGCGGCCGGCCGAAATGGGCGCGGCCGCGCCCTCCGGTCACTGAGCCGGGGCGGTGTCAAGCAAGCTGCCGGGCGAGTTCGATCTCATCGCGCGCTATTTCGCGCCGCTCGCCGCGAACGCGCCGGGCGCGCTCGGTCTCAAGGACGATGCCTTCATCTTCCAGCCGCCCGCCGGCACGGAGCTCGTACTGACCGCCGATGCCCTGACCGCCGGCATCCATTTCCTGCGCGCCGACCCTCCGGATCTGGTCGCGCGCAAGATGCTGCGGGTCAATCTCTCGGACCTGGCGGGGAAGGGTGCGCGGCCGCTTGGCTATCTGATGACCGTCGCATTCGACGACGGGATCGATGAATCGTGGGTCGCAAAATTCACCGAAGGACTGGCGCAGGACCAGGCCGAGTTCGGGATTGCGCTGTGGGGCGGCGACACCATCGCGACGCCGGGACCTTTGGCCCTGACCGCGACTCTCATCGGGTCCGTGCCGGCCGGCCACGCGCTGCGCCGTCGCGGCGCCAGGCCCGGCGACCGCATCCTCGTCAGCGGGACGATCGGCGATGGATTCTTCGGGCTGGCCGCGCATCGCGGCGAACTAGCCGATCTTGCGGAGCCGGCACGCCGCTTCCTGGCGCAGCGCTACCTCGTGCCGCAGCCACGGGCCGCGCTTGGCCGCGCGGTGGCGGAGCAGGGGCTGGCCCATGCGGGCATGGATATCTCCGACGGGCTTGCGGCCGACCTGCGCCACATGTGCGAGGCATCCGGCTGCGCCGCGAGAGTTGAGATTGTGAACCTCCCTCTATCGGACGCCGTGGCGGAGCTGCTGGCGGATTCGCCGCCGCTGATCGCCTCCGCCTTGACCGGGGGCGATGACTACGAGCTGCTGCTGGCCGTCCCGGCCGATCGCTTCGGCGCGGTCTCCGATGCCGCGGAGAGAGTGGGGACACGGGTCACCGACATCGGCTGTTTCACCGCAGGGTCGGGCGTGGATTTCTTCGATCGCGACGGCGCGCACTTGGAGTTGGAGAGGTCGGGTTTTACCCACTTTTAACCATTCCAGGCGCTAGTTTCCCTGGGGTTTCGTGCCATGTCCGGTCCCAGAGGAGTCGCGCCGGCGTTGCGATGAAAAAGCTTCTGATCGTCTTTGTCCTGTTGCTCCTGCTCGGCGGCGGCGGCGGCGGCGCGGCCTGGTGGTTCTATTTCCGCCCGCCGGACCTGCCGGACGATGCGGCCCCTGCCGCCCCGCAGCTCTCGCAGATCGAGCTCGACACGATCCCCATCACCGTCGTGCGCAACGGCAAGCCGATCTACCAGTTCTTCTTCCGGATCGTGCTGATGTTCGACGACCCCCTGAAGATGGACAAGGTGCAGCAGGAGTTGCCGGCGGTCTACGATGCCGTCACCACCGAGCTTCACCAGCTGCTCGCCCGCAAGCAGGTCGAGCAGGCCGGCTTCGAGGAGCCGCTGATCCGCCAGCGCCTCGACAAGGTGGTCAAGGCCCGCATCGGCGAGGACAAGATCTACAAGGTGTCCATCCGGGCGATGGAGCGGATGGAGCTGAAATAGGCGCGATTGGCGCTTGTCCGCGGCCGCCTGATCAAGCAGTCTCGCGGCCCATGCCGAGCCATTCCCAATACCGCACTGTCTTTCTGCTGGCGGTGGCGCAGGCCCTGGCGAACTCCTGCACGTCGGTGTTCGCCACCGTCTCCGCCTTGACGGGGCAGATGCTGGCTGCCGATCCGCGCCTCGCGACCCTGCCGCTCGGCCTGCAGTTCATCGTCACGATGGCGAGCACCATTCCCGTCGCGCACCTGATGCGCAGCCTCGGGCGCCGCAATGCCTTCTTCATCGGTGCCCTGATCGGCGCGACCGGCGGCGTGATCGCGATGGCATCGATCTACCAGAACAGCTTCGCGATGTTCTGCGTCGGCAACGCGGTCATGGGCGCATCCAACGCCTTCGCGCTGCATCTGCGCTTTGCCGCGGCGGAAGCGGCCGACGAGGCCTTCCGCCCCAAGGCGATCTCGCTGGTGCTGGCGGGCGGGGTGGTCGCCGCCATCATCGGACCGCGCCTCGCGACCATCGGCGCCGACCTGTTCGCGCCCTTCACGTTCGCCGGCGCGTTCCTGTTCGTCGCGCTGCTGTCGTTCGGCATGATACCGCCGCTGGTCCCGCTGCACTTCCCGCCTTCGTCCGCCGCGGAGACAACCGGCCCGCAGCGCCCATTGCGCGAGATCATGCGCCAGCCCTCGTTCATCGCCGCCGTGTTCGCGGCCATTTTCGGCTATGGCACGATGGTGTTCGTCATGACCGCGACGCCGCTTGCCATGAAGTTCTGCGGCTTTGCGATCGGCCAGACGGCGACGGTGATCTCGTTCCACATCCTCGGCATGTTCGCGCCATCCTTCGTGACCGGCCACATCATCCGCAAGTTCGGGGAGCGCACTGTCCTGCTGGCCGGAACCGTCTGCTTCGGCGGGACCATCGTCATCGGCCTCGCGGGGATCGACATCCTCCATTTCTGGCTTGCGCTCGTGCTGCTCGGCCTCGGATGGAACTTCCTGTTCGTCGGCGGGACCAGCCTGCTCACCAAATGCTACCGACCCGCCGAGCGCGCCAAGGTGCAGGGCACCAACGATTTCCTGACTTTCACCGGCGTCGCCATCTGTTCGCTGACCGCCGGCGCGGTCGAGCAGAGCTGGGGATGGAACGCGGTCCTGTGGGGTGCTCTGGTCCCGACCATCCTCATCGTGATTGCCGTAACCTGGGGCGCACCGGGCCGGCGTGCGGCAGCGACACCGGCCTATTAGTGTCAGCCGGAACAGTCGGCCCAAGTGGAGCCCGACCCCACTTCCTTGCTAGTCTGGCTGGGCTGCCGGATGCATCTTCCGGGCCGACCTGATCTGATCCCTGTAGAAGCGTCGATAGACCCTTTGGCGATGCTTCAACCCCGATTTCACCCGCGCGTGGGAAACCCGCACGCGGTGAAGCGCCCCCGGGAAGAGGGTCGTCTTGTGCAGGCCAAGCCGTTCGAACGTCGCCTCGGTGAAATGCGTGCCTTGCCTTCCGATGTATTGGGCGAAGCAGGCGAAGGTCGAAGCCTGCCAGCTCCCCAGCGCCTGGCTCACAATCGTCTTGGCCGCATCCTGCGAGCTCGCCGCCTGCGATATCCCGAGAGTGCGATAGAAGGCGCGGATCGCATCGTGCGGCCGGTCGCGATAGTCCCGGCCAGCGACAAGCCGATAGTACGGCTCCAGCTTGTCCTGCATCGCGCGCCAATGGGACCGCTTCAGGCCAAATCCCCAGAGGTGCCCCATATCGATCAGCTCGTCCTGTCGTGCGGTCTGTTCCGCCAGTCCCGATGCGAAGGACCCGCAGGCATTGAAATAGCCGACGCGCCGGCCGCAGAGCGCCCGGCGCAGCACATCCAGCGCGGACACGTAGTTCGGCGAGAGTACCAGGTCGTCCTCGAAGAAATAGGCGACCGGCGCCTTCAGGGTCAAGAAGGCGAACCGTTCGGCCCGCAGGAAGTTCTCGCAGATCCCGATGTTCGGCGCGCTCGCATGCACATGTCCGCGCGGGAACGCCTGCCGGAACAGGCGGATGCAGGCCTCGACCCCGGCGTCGTCCGCGTACCGCACGCCGCTATAAAGGTTCACCGCACCATCCTGGAACAGATGGATGCGGTCGGGATCGATGTCCGGCCGCTGGCGCCGCAGGCTTTCGAGCGTCGGCCCAAGGTAGTGCGGCCGATTGAACGACAGAACGATGATCGGCGGCTTTGCGAAATACTCGCCTGGCCAATGTGGAAGGTCGCGGGCCAAGCGAGCGACGGTCCGCGCAAGCCGAGTGGCCGCCCGATGAAGTCTCCCCAAATCCAAGCTCATTTGCCGAGGCTGCCCCGATCGATGACGATCGCGCCGATCCCCCGCAAGAGCCTATGCCTCATCCGGCGCCCGTCCGCCAGACTTTCACCGCCCGCAGAGGCCGACACCGTCAGCCTCCGAAGGGGGGCGTTGCGTGCTCCGGCCCTTTTCCCTATGCTCCGCGCCCGAAAGTCCGGCTGACTCGAAGATTTCCTTTCAATTCCAGGGCTTTGAGCGGCCAAAGACCGACTCTTCAGACGGGGATGACCTCGATATGGACATGACTTACTACTGGGCCGTCATCGTGTGCGGCGCCCTGGCCCTGGTTTACGGATTGTGGGCAACCAAGTCGGTTCTGGCCGCTTCGGCCGGCAACCAGCGCATGCAGGAAATCGCGGCCGCCATTCAGGAGGGCGCCAAGGCCTACCTCAACAAGCAATACACCACGATAGGCATCGTCGGCATCGTCGTCGCGGTGATCCTGTTCTTTGCCCTGTCCAAGCTCTCGGCGCTCGGCTTCGTGATCGGCGCCATCCTGTCGGGCGTCACCGGCTATATCGGCATGAACGTATCGGTGCGCGCCAATGTGCGTACCGCCGAGGCCGCCCGGCAGAGCATGGCGCATGCCTTGGCGATCGCCGCAAAATCCGGCGCCATCACCGGCCTGCTGGTGGTGGGCCTGGGGCTCTTGGGAGTCGCCGGCTACTACATGTTCCTGCGCTCCACCGGCACGGAGATGCGCCCGATGCTGGAGGCCCTGGTCGGCCTCAGCTTCGGCGCTTCGCTGATCTCGATCTTCGCGCGTCTCGGCGGCGGCATCTTCACCAAGGGCGCCGATGTCGGCGCCGACCTGGTGGGCAAGGTGGAAGCCGGCATTCCCGAGGACGATCCGCGCAACCCGGCGGTGATCGCCGACAACGTGGGCGACAATGTCGGCGATTGCGCCGGCATGGCGGCCGATCTGTTCGAGACCTTCGCCGTCACCGTGGTGGCGACCATGCTGCTCGGCAGCATCTTCTTCACCGACGTGCTGCAGCAGGAACAGCTCATGCTCTATCCGCTGCTGGTCTGCGGCATCGGCGTGGTGAGCTCGGTCATCGGCATGTTCTTCGTGCGCCTCGGCGCCAGCCAGAACATCATGGGCGCGCTCTACAAGGGCCTGATCGCGACCGGCGTGATCTCGATCGCGCTGATCGCGATCGTCACGCAGCTGGTGTTCGGCTTCGGCGCGGTCTTCACCGGCACGTCGGTGTCGCTGACCGGCGCCAGCCTGTTCTGGTGCGCGGCCATCGGCCTCGCGGTGACCGGCCTGCTGGTGTGGATCACCGAATACTACACCTCGACCGCCTATCGTCCGGTGCGGAGCGTCGCACAAGCCGCGACCACTGGTCATGGCACCAACATCATCCAGGGCCTCGCGGTCTCGATGGAAGCGACCGCCCTGCCGGTGATCGTGATCTGCGTCGCCATCATCGGGGCGTTCACCCTGGGCGGCCTCTACGGCATCGCGATCGCGGCGACCAGCATGCTCTCGCTGGCCGGCATCGTGGTCGCGCTCGACGCCTACGGCCCGGTCACCGACAATGCCGGCGGCATCGCCGAAATGGCGGGCCTGCCGAAGGAAGTCCGCAAGGTGACCGACGCGCTCGACGCCGTCGGCAACACCACCAAGGCGGTGACCAAGGGCTATGCCATCGGCTCCGCAGCACTCGCGGCCCTGGTGCTGTTCGCGGCCTATACCGAGGACCTGAAGCACTATTTCCCGGATCTCGCCGGCACGATCTCGTTCCAACTGAACAATCCGTATGTCGTGGTCGGCCTGTTCATCGGCGGCGCCTTGCCGTTCCTGTTCGGCGCGCTGGGCATGATGGCGGTCGGCCGCGCGGCCGGCGCGGTGGTGATCGAGGTCCGTCGCCAGTTCAAGGAGATCAAGGGCATCATGGAAGGCACGGCCAAGCCGGAATACGGCAAGGCGGTGGCCATGCTGACCACGGCGGCGATCAAGGAGATGATCGTACCGTCGCTGCTCCCGATCCTGGCGCCGATCCTGTTGTATGTCGTGGTCAACGTGGCGGCGGGCCAGGCGGAAGCCTTCACGGCGTTGGGCGCCATGCTGCTCGGCACCATCGTCACGGGCCTCTTTGTCGCCATCCAGATGACCTCCGGCGGCGGCGCCTGGGACAACGCGAAGAAGTACATCGAGGACGGCCATCACGGCGGCAAGGGCTCCGACGCCCACAAGGCCGCGGTGACCGGCGACACGGTCGGCGATCCTTACAAGGATACCGCCGGCCCGGCGATCAACCCGATGATCAAGATCACCAACATCGTCGCGTTGCTGATGCTCGCGGCGCTGGCCTCGTAGCGGGCGGTCGATCGCGAAACGCGGAGAACCCCCGGCCATCGCGCCGGGGGTTCTTGTTTGTGCGGGAGATGGGCGCGGTGAGCGCGCCGGCGCCGCTGTGTTATGCTGGCTTCATGACGCACCGTGAACGACAGATCCTCCGGCAGCTCGCCTCGAAATACATCTGGTGGAAATCGCCGGCGGAGGCCCTGCGGTATCCACAGCGGATCGCGGCGCAGGTCATGAACATCGGCGACTACGATGATGTGCAGCGGCTCGCCAACGCGTTCGGCGACGAATATCTGCGCCGGATCATCGCAAAGGCGGAGGCCGGCCAGCTCAATGAACGCTCGTGGACATACTGGCACTATCGCCTGGGCCTGGCGAAACCCGGCAAGGTGCCGCCGATGCCAAAGCGCAGGTTCGGATGAGTCGAGCTTTCAAGCCGAGGCTTGAGGTCCTTCCAGCCGCACAGCGCAGGATTTGGCCGGAACTGAAAGGATTGGCCGCTGTCGGCTTTGTGCTCTATGGAGGGACGGCAATCGCGCTCCGGCTTGGCCATCGCTTTTCGATCGACTTTGATTTTCTTACTGACAGAGCGCTCGACCGGAGAGCTCTTCAGAAGATCGCTCCAGCGTTCGGGCGGGCGACCTTTCTCCAGGAGATGTCCGATACGGTTACCGCGCTCGTTCCCATTGGGAAGCAGCGTGTGAAGATTTCCCTGTTCGCCGGTCTCCGGATCGGACGAGTCGGCAGGCCGGACTGGACCGATGATGGCGTGCTTCAGGTCGCCGCAATCAACGACCTCATGGCAACTAAGCTCAAGGTTCTCCTGCAGCGTGTGGAAGCGAAGGACTACCTCGATATTGCTGCGATGCTGGAGCATGGAGCCGATCTTGCAATCGGACTTGCCAACGCGCGGGCGCTCTATGGGAGAGCGTTTCAGCCGACGGAGTGCCTGAAGGCGCTCATCTATTTCAAGGAAGGGGATTTGCGCGCGGTTCCTCGCGCCACGAGGTCAAGACTCATCGCGGCGGTGAATGCGGTCCGCGACCTGCCGAAGGCGCGCCGCCTGAGCCGCTCGCTCAGTATCCCGGCTTCGAATCGCCCGAGGGGTTGAAGCGGCCGAGGTTGCCGAGGAGCTGCTGCATGATGGTGAGCGAATTGCCTTCGGTCGGCGTGGTGCGGTCGACGTATGCGATCTGGCGCCCGTCCTCCTGGCCGTAGATCTTCATGTTCTCGACGATGCCGTTGTCGTCGAAGCTGATCGCGAGCACTTCCTGGTCGGTCACGTCGGGATCGAAGAACGCGGTCGTCTCGGTCCGCTTCGAAATGTAGTACCAGGTCTTGTCGTTGAAGGTCGAAATGGCTGAAGGCGTGCCGATCAGCTCCGCGACCCGGTTCTTGTCGTCGACCCCGGGATTGATCTGCACCACCTGGTCTTCGTCCGGCTTGTTGCCGCGCTGGTCGATGCGCGGGCTGATGCAGGCGGCCAGCATCAGGGTCGCGGCCAGTCCGGCGCCGGCAAGCGCCAAGCGGCGATAGAGCGAGCGGGCAATCATGGTTCCGGCCCTTCGAAATGACAGCCGCCCTTGTGCTGCTGCGCCGCCGGCGCTATGCCCAGCACGGGCGTCCTTCCGGCGCGGACCATGCACCGGCAGGGCCCCGCATGTCAAGATTCTGGTGGGCTATCGTGTTGTTTTTGAAGCGATTATTTCAGGCGCCCCGGTTCCAGTCGGAAGGCCGCGCGCTGTATCGGCAGCTCTCGGCGCAGGCGCGCCTGCCGGTCTTCTACACTCGCTATGGCGTGCCTGACACGCTCGATGGCCGCTTCGAGATGCTGTGCCTGCATGCCTACGCCTTGTTCCACAGCCTCAAGGGCAAGGGCGCCGACGCGGAGGCGCTTTCGCAAGCGGTCTATGATGCGATGTTCGCCGATCTCGACGGCTCCCTGCGGGAGATGGGCGTCGCGGATCTCGGCGTCGGCAGGCGGATCAAGGCCATGACGGAGGCGCTGAACGGCCGCATCCAGGCGTTCGACCGCGCGTTCGCCACCGATGGCCAAGATCTGGATGAGGCGATCCGCCGCAACGTCCACGGCACCGTGCAGCCGGAGGAAGGCCAAGTGCGGGCGATGGCGGCGTATTTGCGGCAGGTCAGGGACGCGCTGACCGCGACCGCGCTGGACGATCTATGCGCGGCGCGGCTGCCGCTGCCATTGCCGGCAGCACTGGAGGGATCGCATGCATGATCCTGCGGAGTTCTCGCGGCCATTGCCGCTCGCCCGCATCAGCGGCACCCAGCATCGCGAGGAGATCGCCGCCACCGACAAGGAGCGGGCGGCTCTGGCGGAGCGGTTCGGGCTGCTGAGCCTGGATACCCTCGAGGCCAGCTTTGCCCTGAAGCGCGTGCGCAAGGATCTGGTGCGGGTCAAGGGCCGCGTCTCGGCGGAGCTGGCGCAGGCGTGCGTGGTCACGCTCGAGCCGGTGCCGGCGCGGATCGACGAACGGTTCGAGGTGGACTTCCTGGAAGGCGCGCAGCCGCCGGTTGCCGACCTTGAGCTGGACGTGGAGGGAGCCGAAGCGCCCGAGCCGGCGCCGGACGGCTGGATCGACCTCGGCGAGCTGGCGGCCGAGCAGCTCGGCCTTGCCATCGATCCCTATCCGCGCAAGGCGGATGCCGCGATTCCCGCCGAATGGACCACGGACACTGCCGTTGCGGCGGTACCGCCGAGGCCTAACCCATTTGCAGAATTGGAGAAATTGAAAGGTGACAAGGGCTGATTGCGGTGCCGGGCGAACCTGCCGGCGGTGACCGCCCGGTATGCTCGCACCTTGCGTTGAGGGGTGATATTCGTTATGAACCCGCCAATTGGCGGCAGCGCACAGCTGCCTTTTTATTTGCAGTGAGACTGGACATGGCAGTTCCCAAGAAGAAGGTATCGAGCTCGCGCCGCAACATGCGCCGCAGCCATCATGCGCTGACGGTGCAGAAGGCGACCGAATGCCCGAATTGCGGCGAGCTGAAGCGCCCGCATCACGTTTGCGGCGCCTGCGGCTATTATGACGGCCGGGAAGTCGCGGCAACGACCAGCGCCTCCTGACGTCACGGCGGCCGGTCTTGGCGGTTGGGCCGGTTAGCCAGGAAGGAGATCGGGGGGTGAGCGCCAACCTGGCTATCTCTCTGGATGCGATGGGCGGCGACAACGCCCCCGAGATGGTGATCCGCGGCGCCGATATCGCACGCGAACGGTTCCCCGACGCGCGTTTCCTGTTCTTCGGCGACGAGACGCGCCTGAAGCCGATGATCGACCGGCTGCCCGGCCTCGGCGCCGTCAGCACGATCCGCCACGCCGAAACCGAAGTGAGGATGGAGGACAAGCCCGGCCAGGCGCTGCGCGCCGGCCGCAAGTCCTCGATGCGGCTTGCCATCGATGCCGTGCAGAGCGGCGAGGCGGCGGCCATCGTCTCGGCCGGCAACACCGGCGCGCTGATGGCGATGGCGAAGACGGTGCTGCGGACCTTGCCTGGCATCGACCGCCCGGCGATCGCGTCCTTCTTCCCGACCATCCGCTCGGAGAGCGTGATGCTGGATCTCGGAGCCAACGTGCAGTGCGACGCCACCAATCTGGTACAGTTCGCGGTGATGGGCAGCGTGTTCGCGCGCACCGTCCTGGGCGTGCGCGAGCCGTCGATCGGCCTGCTCAATGTCGGCACCGAAGAGATGAAAGGCCACGAGGAGGTGCGCGGGGCGGCGCAGATCCTGCGCGCGGCCCCGCATTTGCCCGGAACCTTCCATGGCTTCGTCGAAGGCGACGACCTCGCGCGCGGCACGGTCGATGTGTTCGTGACCGACGGCTTCACCGGCAACGTCGCCTTGAAGACCATCGAGGGAACGGTGAGACTCTACGCCCAGTTCCTGCGCCACAGCTTCAAGAGCTCGTGGATGGCGGGGATCGGCTACCTGATGGCGCGCCCGGCCCTCAACGTCCTGCGCGCGCGCCTCGATCCCAGACGCTATAATGGCGCGATCTTCATGGGGCTGAACGGCATCTGCGTGAAGAGCCACGGCGGCACGGACGCCTTCGGTTTCGCGAATGCGATCGGCGTCGCGGTCGACATGGTGGCGAACGGCGCCATCCCGAAGATGCAGCAGGAATTCGAGCAGATGATGGCGACGCTCGACGCCTCGCAGTCCGCCGCGTCGCTCTAGGGTCGATTTGATATGGTCATTCGTTCCCGAGTCCTCAGCGCCGGCTCATATTTGCCGGCCCGCATCGTGACCAATGACGAGCTGGCGAAGACCATCGACACCAGCGACGAATGGATCCGCCAGCGCACCGGCATCCGCCAGCGCCACATCGCGGCGGAAGGAGAGCTGACCTCGGACCTCGCGCTCGCCGCCTCGCGCCAGGCGCTCGACAATGCGGGGCTGAAGGGTAGCGACATCGACTGCATCGTGCTCGGCACCTGCACGCCGGATCATACGTTCCCGGCGACCGCCACGCGCGTCCAGCACGTGCTGGGCGCCAAGGGATTCGCGATGGATGTCGGTGCGGTCTGCTCCGGCTTCGTGTTCGCACTGGCGGCAGCCGACAACTTCATCCGCCTCGGCCAGTCGAGGAATGCGCTGGTGATCGGGGCGGAGACCTTTTCCCGCATCCTGGACTGGAAGGACCGCAACACCTGCGTGCTGTTCGGCGACGGCGCCGGTGCGGTGGTGCTGCAGGCAAGCGAGAGCAAGGGCGACAACAGCGACCAGGGCATATTGTCCACGCACCTTTTCTCCGACGGCGCGCATTACGAGCGGCTCTATGTCGATGGCGGGCCATCGGCGACGCAAACCACGGGCCACGTGAAGATGGACGGCCGCGAAGTATTCCGCCATGCCGTCGTCAATTTGGCTGCCGCGATCGATACCGCGATCGCCGCCAACCACATCGCCGCGGACGATGTGGACTGGCTGGTGCCGCACCAGGCCAACCGGCGCATCATCGACAGCATGGGCCATCGGTTGAAGCTGCCCGAGGATCGCACTGTCATCACGGTCGA
The DNA here is from genome assembly GCA_035699005.1 of Dongiaceae bacterium. Lineage (GTDB taxonomy): Bacteria > Pseudomonadota > Alphaproteobacteria > Dongiales > Dongiaceae > Dongia_A. The sequence continues at coordinate 2,842 of DASSBF010000094.1, read as the reverse complement.
CCGCCACGCCAATACCTCGGCCGCGTCGATCCCGCTGGCGCTGGCGGAAGCGGTCAATGACGGGCGAATCAAGCGCGGCCATCTCGTCCTGATGGAGGCGATGGGCGGCGGATTCACCTGGGGCTCCGCGCTGGCACGCTGGTAGAACGGCGCGCCATCAAGGGCGCGTTTACCATAGTGTGCAATCGACACTGCCGCGCGTCTTAAGATCGTTCCTTAATTGACTGATATATCGTGACTCGTTAGGGTTGCTTCCGGCCCTGTTACGAGAGACTCGCGGGCCAAGCTGCGCGATGAAGACGCAGCGACGGACCGCAGGGGGACGCGCATGACCGGAAAGACCATCACACGCGCCGACTTGAGCGAGTCGGTTTACCAGGAGGTAGGTTTGTCCCGGAACGAATCGGCGGAACTGGTCGATACCGTTCTGGAAGAGATCTCCGCCGCGCTCACGCGAGGAGAGAGCGTGAAGATCTCGTCCTTCGGTTCCTTCCTGGTACGGATGAAGGGCGAGCGCATCGGGCGCAACCCGAAGACCGGCGAAGAAGTGCCGATCAAGCCGCGCCGCGTCCTGGTGTTCCGCGCCTCGCACGTGCTCAAGGATCGTGTCAACAAGGGCGCCGCATCATGAGCCCCGCCAAGCCCGCCGCCCGCCACGACGTCCAGCCCGCGCCGCAGCCCGCCCCGCGCTCGCGCCGGGTGGAGAAGTCGGCCGACGCCTTCCGCACCATTTCCGAGGTCGCCGACGAGCTGGAGGTGCCCCAGCACGTCCTGCGCTTCTGGGAGACCAAGTTCGCCCAGATCCGTCCCCTGAAGCGGGGCGGCGGCCGGCGCTACTACCGGCCGGAGGACATCGACCTGCTGCGCGCCATCCGCGGCCTGCTCTATGACAAGGGCTATACGATCAAGGGCGTCCAGAAGCTGATCCGCGAAGGCGGGCTGAAGCTGGCCGACGGAGAGGTTGTCCCGGATATCCCCGGCGCCCTGGAGGGCGAGGAGAACACTGCGGAGCCGGTGGCCGCCTCCCAGGGCCTGCCGCTGTTCCAGCCCAGGCTGACGGCTGACCAGGTCAAGGACATGCGGGCCGCTCTGGGCGAGCTGTCCGACCTGCGCGACCGCCTGCGCCGGGCGCTCGATGCCTGCAAGCGCGCCAGGGGCTGAGGCGGCCCGGGTCCGTTAACGGCCGTGACACCGTCGTCCTTGCCCGCTCGGGACGTGATCGCTATATAACCCGCGCCGGATAGAAGGCCGCTGGCGGTCCAACCCCCAGAATTTGGGGCCGCCCGCGTCCCACCACGCAAAGTCGGAGCGTAGCGCAGCCTGGTAGCGCATCAGACTGGGGGTCTGGGGGTCGTGGGTTCAAATCCCGCCGCTCCGACCATTTTTTCAAAGGATATCATTCTGCCGCGTCTGGTTGCATCACTATTTCTGCAGACTATCCTCGGTTGCGCCTGATTCGTCTTTGGCAAGGCTCGTTGCGTTGAGATCGCCTGCAGCTTTACCCATTTTAAGTGTAACGGCGGCAAGCTGTCGTGTGTAAGTCGTGCTATGGAGTAGCAGCCATGGCGTTGCGTGACGGAGAGACAAGAGTGGCAAAGCAGGTAGCCAACAAAGTGATCCCTTCCGGGCCTCAGCGTATTGAAGGCACGCGGATATCGGTCGGCATCGCAAAGATCGATGAGCAATGGAGCACGTACAGCCTTGCTGACGGTACTGTGCTGCGGCTTCGACCAGTAATGGTGGAGGTGAATTTGATCAAGGGTAGGTTTAGCGCTTCAGGTGAACCGATATACGAGTTCAAGAGTGGTGTAATTGTCGACACCAAGGTGCCTGCCAAGTTGAAGAAGGCGGTCACGAAGAAGGCCAGAAAGAAGTAGGTCGAACATGGGATATGTCCAGACATTCGACACTGACTCACTACGGCCTGAAACGTTGGCCAACAGTGCGATCATTCGGTTTTTTGACGCATGGAATGGCGGTCTCATGGCCCCTGGCCTGAGCGCCGTCGCGATCGTTGGCGATACGAGCGGCAACGATTACAGGGCGGAGATGGTAGCTGAGTTGCTCAAGGTGCAGGCGGGTCCGACCGTGATTGCGCCAGCGGGTACCGCCGAATTCATCGACTGGCTCAATACTCCTTAGGTCATGAAGCGGCCTGCTTCTGCACGCGTCGTGACGGTGCGGGCGGCCGACGGATTCAAAGATTCTTATCGAGCGCTGGTTGGCACCTCAGAAGGTGTCGCAACCAATATGATCCTATTCAATGTCGAGAAACGCAAGATCCCGCCGGGACGGCTTCCGAACAGGATGAAGGATCACGTACTTAAAGGTCAACTCGCTGGAATTAGAGAGTGCCATCTGTCGGATGATGTCTTGCTACTCTACACCCACGAAGGGGATATCGTTAAACTGCTTCGGTGTTGCCGCCACGATGACCTGTACGGCGGCAAAATTGCAGCACTGAACAAGACGCTCAAGGGAATCACGTAACTTGACGCGTGAAGCGGTCTTTTGGAGCTATGGCTCCATGTGGGATTGCGTCGGTGAATCCAGGTGAAGTCTTGCCATGCCCGGCCGCTACGCCTTCACCCTGCCGCTTGACCAGACCCGCCAGCTGTTCGGCGTCGCCGGCGGCAAGTGGGTCCAGCCGCGGGTCAACATCTCTCCCGGCATGACCGGCGCCGTCATCCGCATGACGGACGGCGCGCGCGAGCTGGCGGCGATGAAGTGGGGCCTGAGGCCTCACTGGTGGGATCCGGCGAAGACCAAGAACCAGCCGTTCAACGCGCCGGCGGAGGGGATCGCCTCGAAGCCGTTCTTCCGCGATGCGTTCAAGCACCGG
>DASSBF010000093.1:0-22339 GCA_035699005.1 Dongiaceae bacterium | reverse complement strand
CATCAACCTGTTCTTCGAGACCTCGACCCGCACCAGCACCTCGTTCGAGCTGGCGGCCAAGCGCCTGGGCGCCGACGTGATCGCCATGTCGGTCGGCACCTCCTCGATCAAGAAGGGGGAGACGCTGCTCGACACCGCCATGACCCTCAACGCCATGAAGCCGGACGTGCTGGTGGTGCGGCACAACGAATCCGGCGCGGTCAGCCTGCTGTCGCAGAAGGTGGATTGCTCGATCATCAACGGCGGCGATGGCCGGCACGAGCATCCGACCCAGGCGCTGCTCGACGCGCTCACCATCCGGCGGCGCCTCGGCAGGCTGAACGGCCTGCTGGTCGCGATCTGCGGCGACATCCTGCACAGCAGGGTGGCGCGCTCCAACATCCACCTGCTCCTCAAAATGGGCGCGCGGGTGCGGGTGATCGCGCCGCTGACGCTGCTGCCGAGCAGCATCGACCGCATGGGGGTCGAGGTGTTCACCGACATGAAGAAGGGGCTGAAGGACGTCGACATCGTGATGATGCTGCGCCTGCAACTCGAGCGCATGCAGGGCGCCTATGTCCCCTCGACCCGCGAATATTTCCGCTTCTACGGCCTCGACTACGCCAAGCTGGCGCTGGCCAAGCCGGATGCGCTCATCATGCATCCCGGCCCGATGAACCGCGGGGTCGAGATCGATTCCGAGGTCGCGGACGACATCAACCGCTCGGTGATCCGCGAGCAGGTGGAGATGGGCGTCGCCGTGCGCATGGCGTGCCTCGATGCCCTCACCCGCAACCTGACGGGGAACCAATGACGCCCCCGTCCCTGCCCCCCAAGCCGCCGAAGAAGCAGGACCGCCCGCTCGCGCTCATCAACGCGCGATTGGTCGACCCCGCCAGCAACCGCGACGAGACCGGCGGCGTGCTGGTAGAGAACGGCGTGATCGTCGCGGCGGGCGCGCAGGTGACGCGCGCCAATGTCTCCGAGGATGCGGAGATCCACGACTGCCACGGCCATGTGCTGGCGCCCGGCTTCATCGACATGCGCGTGCAACTGCGCGAGCCGGGCGAGGAGCACAAGGAGACGATCGAGACCGGCAGCCTCGCCGCGGCCGCGGGCGGGGTCACCTCCATGGTCTGCCTGCCCAACACCGAGCCGGTGATCGACGACGTGGCGGGCGTCGAGTTCATAGCGCGGCGCGCGCGCGAGGCGCGGCGGGTCAAGATCTATTGCTACGGCGCGCTGACCCAGGGCCTGGAGGGCAAGGACCTGGTGGAGATGGGCCTGCTGGCCGACAGCGGGGCGCTCGGCTTCACCGACGGCCTCAAGGCCGTGCGCGATGTGCAGGTGATGCGGCGCGCCCTCACTTACGCCCGCAGCTTCGATGCGCTGGTGATCCAGCATCCGGAGGAGCCGGGCCTCGCCGCCGGCGGGGCGATGAACAATGGCGAGCTGGCGACGCGGCTCGGCATTCCGAGCATCCCAGCGTACGCCGAAGTGATGATGATCGAGCGCGACCTGCATCTGGTGCGCGGGTCGGGCGCGCGCTACCACGTCGCGCACGTCTCCACCGCCGCGTCGGTGGAAGCCATCCGCAAGGCCAAGCAGGATGGGCTGCGCGTCACCTGCGACACCGCCCCGCCCTATTTCTCGCTGAACGAGAACGAGATCGGCGATTATCGCACGTTTGCCAAGCTGTCCCCGCCGCTGCGCGGCGAAGCGGACCGCCGCGCGATCGCGGCCGGCCTTGCCGACGGCGTCATCGACTGCATCGCCAGCGATCACGCGCCGCATGACGTGGAGAGCAAGCGCGTCCCCTTCGCGCAGGCGGAGCCTGGCATCGTCGGCCTGGAGACCTTGCTGCCGATCGCGCTCGAACCCTATCACAAGGGCGCCATGAAGCTGATCGCGGCGCTGCGCTGCCTGACCAGCCGGCCGGCGGACATCCTCGGCCTGCCGCAGGGCCGCCTCGCCAAGGGCGCGCCTGCGGACATGGTGCTACTGGACATCGAGCGGCCGTATCGCATCGACGTTTCCAAGTTCCGCAGCAAGTCCAAGAACTCACCCTATGATGGCCGCCCGGTGCAGGGCATTGTGCTCAAGACCTTCGTCGACGGCCGGACCGTGTTCGCGCTGGAGGGCGAGCGCCCATGAGCGAATTCGGCCTGCCGCAGCTCGCCGCGATCGTCCTCGGCTATCTGTTGGGCTCCATTCCATTCGGCCTCGTCCTGACCAAATTCGCAGGCCTCGGCGACATCCGCAGCATCGGCTCAGGCAGCATCGGCGCCACCAATGTGCTGCGAACTGGGCGCAAGGACCTGGCGCTTGCGACCCTGCTGCTGGACGGCGGCAAGGGCGCCATCGCGGTGTTGATCGCGCGCCTGATCAGCGAGGATCTCATAGTGCTGGCGGGCGGCGCCGCGATCCTCGGCCACCTGTTTCCGGTGTGGCTGAAGTTCAGGGGCGGCAAGGGCGTCGCCACCACCCTCGGCACGCTGATCGCGGCGAACTGGATGGTCGGGATCGGCGCCTGCCTGGTGTGGCTCGCGGTCGCGTTCCTGTTCCGCTATTCCTCGCTCTCCGGCCTGATCGCAGTTGCCGCGGCGCCGTTCCTCGCGCTGTGGCTCGGCACGGTTCCGCAAGCCTGGCTCGCCGCCTTTGCCGCGGTGCTGGTGTGGATCCGCCACCACGAAAACATCCGCCGCCTGCTCAAGGGCGAAGAGCCGAAGATCGGCAAGAAGAAAGAAGCGCCGCCGGCGGCGACCTCATAGAGTCCCGTTGTCTGGCGCCTGTTCGTGGCCTGCGCTATCATCAGAAAGCGCGGGTCAAAGTAGCATGGAGGCAGACATGGCCCAATCCATCATGGAACAGGTCGCGGCGGCCAAGGCGGTCGTCCCCGCGATCTCGCCGCAGGAAGCAGTGCAGCTCCAGGCCAAGGGTGCGCTCATCGTCGACGTGCGCGATGCGCCGGAGTTGCAGGCGAGCGGCAAGGTGAAGGGCGCGCTCCACGTCTCGCGCGGCATGCTCGAGTTCAAGGCCGATCCCCAATCGCCCTATCACGACCCTGCGTTCGATCCGAGCAAGACCGTCATCCTCTATTGCGCCTCAGGCGGGCGCTCGGCGCTGTCCGGCAAGGCGCTGAAGGACCTCGGCTTCAAGGACGTGCGCAATCTTGGCGCCTTCAAGGACTGGGCCGAAAGCGGCGGCGCGGTCGAGAAGGTGTAGCGCCACTCGGCAGGTTGCAAATCCGCAATCGCTTCTCTAGCGTTGCGGCATGAAGCACCGTGATCTCACTGAACAAGATCGCTTCGACTGCCTGCGGCTGGCGCGCAGCGAGCAGGTGGGGACGGCGAGCTATCGCCGGCTGATCCATCGCTTCGGGTCGGCAGGTGCGGCATTGGCGCAGTTGGCGGAGCTGGCGAAGCGCGGCGGGCGCACGCGGCCGCTGGTCGCGGCGCCCATCAAGCAGATCGAGGCGGAGCTGGCCGACGCGGCGAAGATCGGCGCGCGCTACATCTTCCTGGGCGAACCTGACTATCCGCCGGCCCTCGCGGCGACCGAGGACGCGCCGCCCTGCATCATCCTGCTCGGCGATGCGGCACGGCTTGCTCTGCCGTGCGTCGGCATCGTCGGCGCGCGCAATGCCTCGGCCAACGGGCAGAAGATCGCGCGCGAGCTGGCGCATGGCATGGCCGCCGCCGGCTGGTGCGTGGTCTCCGGCCTTGCGCGCGGGATCGACGGCGCGGCGCACCAGGGCGCCCTTTCGGCCGGACCGGACAAGGGCGGCACCATCGCGGTCGTGGCCGGCGGCGTGGACAATATCTATCCGCAAGAGAATGCGGCGCTGCGCGACCGGATCCTGGCGGATGGATTGGTGGTCTCGGAAATGCCGCCCGGGTTCAAGCCGCGCGACATCCACTTCCCGCGCCGCAACCGGATCATCTCCGGCCTCAGCAAAGGGGTCGTGGTGGTGGAGGCGGCGCTGCGCTCGGGCTCGCTCATCACCGCCCGGATGGCGGGCGAACAGGGCCGCGAGGTGATGGCTGTCCCCGGCTCGCCGCTCGATCCCAGGTGCCGGGGCGCCAACCGCCTGATCCGCGAAGGCGCGGCCCTGGTCGAGGATCCCGAGCAGATTCTGGAAATCTTAACCGGTCTGGGGCACCAATCTCAGGAGATCGGTCAGCCTTTGAGCGAAATCGATCAACCCATTGATTTTGTGACAGACACAGATGTCGGCCAGATCCGTCGCGTGGTCCTGGAGCGGCTCGGGCCCAGTCCCATCGCGGTTGACGAACTGCTCCGACAGTGCCAATCCTCACCGCCCGTTATCGGGCAGGTGCTCCTGGAACTCGACCTCGCGGGTCGCCTGGAGCACCACCCCGGCAATCGCGTTTCCCTGCTCGCCGCCCCTTGAGATCGCCGTCATCGGGCCGGCGGCGGCTGCCGGTGCCCCGAAATGACTTTGGAAAGCCGCAAGACCGAAATGAAAGTCGTCGTCGTCGAATCCCCGGCCAAAGCCAAGACGATCAACAAATACCTGGGGCGCGACTACCGGGTCCTGGCCTCGTTCGGCCATGTGCGCGACCTGCCCTCCAAGGACGGCTCGGTGCAGCCGGAGAACGACTTCGCCATGAACTGGCAGGTCGAGGGGCGCGGCCAGAAACAGCTCAAGGAAATCGCCGACGCGGTAAAGGACGCCGACAAGCTGATTCTGGCGACCGACCCCGACCGCGAGGGCGAGGCGATCTCCTGGCACATCATCGAGGCGCTGAAGGCGCGCCGCGTGCTCAACAAGCTGCCGATCGAGCGCGTCGCCTTCAACGAAGTCACCAAGCGCGCGGTGCTCGACGCCATCAACAACCCGCGCAAGATCGACCAGGAGCTGGTCGACGCCTATCTCGCGCGCAGGGCGCTCGACTACCTGGTCGGCTTCACCCTGTCGCCGGTGCTGTGGCGCAAGCTGCCGGGCAGCCGCTCAGCGGGGCGCGTGCAATCGGTGGCGCTGCGCCTGATCTGCGAGCGCGAGGCGGAGATCGAGGCGTTCAAGCCGCGCGAATTCTGGACCATCGAAGCGGACTTCACCGCGCCCGACGGCACGCTGTTCGCCGCGCGCCTGACCCACATCGACGGCAAGAAGCTCGACAAGTTCGACCTGCCGGACGAGGCCTCGGCGCAGGCGGCCGCTTCCAAGGTGCGCGCGGGCGCGCCGTTCAAGGTCTCCAGCGTCGAGCGGAAGTCGGTCAAGCGCCACCCCTTCCCGCCCTTCACCACCTCGACCCTGCAGCAGGAAGCCTCGCGCAAGCTCGGCTTCGGCGCGAGCCAGACCATGCGGATCGCGCAGCGGCTGTACGAGGGCATCGACATCGACGGCGAGACCATCGGCATCATCACCTATATGCGCACCGACGGCGTGACGCTCGCGCAGGATGCGATCGAGGCCAGCCGCAAGCTGATCGCCGAGCAGTACGGCCGGGAGTTCCTGCCTGACTCGCCGCGCATCTACAAGAGTACCGCGAAGAATGCCCAGGAGGCGCACGAAGCCATCCGTCCGACCGACCTGTTCCGCCGGCCGGACCGCATCCGCCGCCATCTGCGCCAGGATGAGGCCGCGCTCTATGACCTGATCTGGAAGCGCACCGTGGCGAGCCAGATGGAAAGCGCGGAGCTGGACCAGGTCGCGATTGACGTGGCGAGCGCGGACGGCAAGATCATCCTGCGCACCACCGGCTCGGTCGTGAAGTTCGCGGGTTTCCTGACCGTCTACCAGGAGGACCGGGACGATCCGGCGGACGAGGACGACAGCGGCCGGCGCCTGCCCGACCTCAAGGCCAACGACAACGTCAAGGCCGGCGCGGTCAAGCCGGAACAGCACTTCACCCAGCCGCCGCCGCGCTACAGCGAAGCCAGCCTCATCAAGCGGCTGGAGGAGCTCGGCATCGGCCGGCCTTCGACCTACACCTCGATCCTGCAGACGCTGGAGGACCGCAACTACGTTCGCCTGGAGAAAAAGCGCCTGATCCCGGAGGATCGCGGGCGGCTGGTGACGGCGTTCCTCACCAACTTCTTCGAGCGCTATGTGCAGTACGGCTTCACCGCCGACCTCGAGGAGAAGCTCGACGACATTTCCGGCGGGCGCGCGGCGTGGAAGGACGTGCTGCGCGATTTCTGGCTGGATTTCAGCCGCCTGCACCAGCCGGCCAATGACCAGGACGATAGCCTGCCCTCGATGGACGATGCGGTCAGCTTCCTCGATTCCGGCATCGGCAAGCGGTCGGTGGTGATCGACGCGCTGAACGAGGCGCTGGCGCCGCACTTCTTCCCGCCGACCGAGGACGGGCGCGACACCCGCATCTGCCCAGCCTGCAAGAGCGGCCAACTGGGCATCAAGCTCGGCAAGACCGGCGCCTTCATCGGCTGCAGCAACTACCCCGAATGCCGTTACACCCGCCCGCTCGCGGTCGCGAATGGCGAGGAGAGCGAGCAGATCGGACCGCTCGAGCTGGGCGTCGATCCCAAGACCGGCAAGAAGGCGACCCTGCGCAAGGGACCTTATGGCCACTACGTGCAGCTGGACGAGGAAGGCGACGAGAAGCCCAAGCGCGTCTCGCTGCCGCGCGGCGTGACGCCGGACCAGGTGACGCTGGACCTCGCGCTCGGACTGCTGTCGCTGCCGCGCGTGGTGGGCGAACATCCCGAGACGCGCAAGCCGATCATGGCGGGCATCGGCCGTTTCGGCCCCTACCTGCAGCATGACGGCAAATACAAGTCGATCCCGAAGGACGACGACGTGCTGGCCATCGGCCTCAACCGCGCGGTCGATTTGCTGGCGCAGGAGAGCAAGGGCCGCGGCCGCGGCGCGCCGGCGCCCGGCAAGCCGATCGGCAACCATCCGGACGACAGCCAGCCGGTCACCCTGCACGACGGCCGCTACGGCCACTACGTCAAGTGGGGCAAGATCAACGCCACCATCCCCAAGGGATTGACACCGGAATCCATCACGCTCGACCAGGCCATCGGCCTGATCGCCGAACGCGCCGCCAAGGCCGGCGGCGGCGGCCGGTTCAAGAAGGCGGCGAAGAAAGCGGCCAAGCAGGAGCTGAGCGAAGGCGCGCCCAAGGACGTGAAGAAGGCGAAGAAGGCGGCCAAGCCAAAGGCCGAAAAGGCCATGGCGAAAGCAGCACCCAAGGCCGCCAAGAAAGCCGCGAAGAAGAGCGCGGAGTAGTGCACCCCGCATTCGCGCGCCGACATCACCACTACTCTTACGTCACCCCGGACTTGTTCCGGGGTCCATTGGGCAGTCGCTCGTGCGGCTGAACGGTGGATCCCGGATCGCGCCGCTCACGCGGCTTGTCCGGGATGACAGCGAGGAGGAAGGGCCTGTATGATCGCGGCGAAAAGAAGCCGCGAGTCCTTCATGTCCCGCCCCGCCGCCAAGCCCACCGTGCAAGTCGACAACGACCGCGTCCTCGTCACCGAATGGCGGTTCGCGCCGGGGGCGGAGACGACGTGGCACCGGCACAACTACGACTATGTGGTGGTGCCGCTGACCACGGGCAGGCTGCAGCTCGACGATGGGAAAACCGAGCGCCTCGCGGAGCTGACGGCGGGCAAATCCTATTATCGTCCGGTCGGGGTCGAGCATAACGTCATCAACGCCAACGATTACGAATTCGTCTTTGTCGAAATCGAGTTCAAGACACCGCAAGCCTGACAAGTCCCAGGCCGGGGACAAGGCGCCCGCGAAGCAGCGCGGGGCGAAGCATGTCCCCTTCCCCACCAAGGAGCAGGTGCTGGCCTTCATCCGCGAAAGCGAGGGGCCGGTCGGCAAGCGCGAGATCGCGCGCGCCTTCCACCTGAAGGGGACAGAGCGCATCCCGCTCAAGGCGATGCTGAAGGAGCTGGAGAAGGAAGGCCAGGTCGATCGCAACCGCCGGCAGCTGGCGGCAGCGGGCGTGCTGCCCGAGGTGACGGTGGTGCAGATCATCGGCCCGGATGCCGACGGCGATCTGTGGGCGCGGCCGATCGACCTTCGGCCCGACGATGCCGAGCCGCGGATCGTCATCGTCGACGACAAGAAGATCGACCGGCCGCTCGCCGCCGGCGACCGCGTGCTGGTGTCGCTGAAGCAGACCGACGCCGATGTCTACGAGGCGCGCGCCATCCGCCGCCTGGAAAGCAGGGCGCAGCGCGTGGTCGGGCTGTTCGAGAAGGGCAAGGACGGGTTCGGCCGCGTGGTCCCGACCGACAAGCGCATCAAGACCGAGTTCTCGGTCCATCCGCGCGAGATCGGCGCGGCACGATCAGGCGATCTGGTGATCGTCGAGGCGGAGCCGGCCCGGCGCCTCGGCACGCCCAAGGCGCGGGTGGCGGAGCGCATCGGCCGCGCCGACGAGCCGCGCTCCATCAGCCTCATCTCCATCGCCGAGCACCAGATCCCGTTCCAGTTCTCCCCCGCCGCGCTGACTGAGGCGAAGGAGGCCGGCCCCGCGACCCTCGGCAGGCGCACGGACCTGCGCCAGATTCCCTTGGTCACCATCGACGGCGACGATGCCAGAGATTTCGACGACGCGGTGTTCGCCGAGCCGGACACCGATGCCAAGAATCCAGGCGGTTGGCGCCTGCTGGTGGCAATTGCCGATGTCGCGCACTACGTCCGCACGGGCGACGCGCTGGACAAGACCGCGCGCGAGCGCGGCAACTCGGTCTATTTCCCGGACCGGGTGGTGCCCATGCTGCCGGAGGAACTGTCCAACGGCTGGTGCTCGCTGAAGCCCAACGAGGACCGCCCCTGCATGGCGGTCGAGATGGTGATCGACGCCAAGGGCGACAAGCTGCGCCACCGCTTCCTGCGCGGGCTGATGCGCTCGCAGGCGCGCCTCACCTACGAGCAGGTGCAGGAAGCGCATGACGGCCGCCCGAACGATCTTACCCGCCCACTGGCGAAGCCGATCATCGCGCCGCTTTACGGCGCGTTCCGCGCGCTGCTGAAGGCGCGCGAGGCGCGCGGCACGCTCGATCTCGACATCCCGGAGCGGCGCGTGTTCCTGGGCGGCGACGGCCACATCGAGCGGATCGTGCCGCGCAGCCGGCTCGATTCCCACCGCCTGATCGAGGAGTTCATGATCGCGGCCAACGTCGCCGCGGCCGAGGCGCTGGAGAAGCGTCATCAGCCCTGCATGTACCGCGTGCACGACCAGCCCGATCCGGCGCGGGTCGAGGCGCTGCGGCAATTCCTCGACGGCCTTGGCCTGACGCTGGCGCGCGGCCAAGTGATCCGGCCCAAGCATTTCACGCGACTGCTGGAGCAGGCGAAAGCGACGCCCTATGCCGCCATGATCCACACGCTGACCCTGCGCTCGCAGATGCCTGCGGTCTATTCGCCCGTCAACCTCGGGCATTTCGGGCTGGCGCTGCAGCGCTACGCACACTTCACTTCGCCGATCCGGCGCTATTCCGACCTGCTGGTCCATCGTGCCCTGATCTCCGCCTACGATTTCGGCGAAGACGGATTGCCGACGGCAGCAGCCGGCACGTTCGAGACGACCGGCCAGCACATCTCCGCCACCGAGCGCCGCGCCGCCGCCGCGGAGCGCGATGCCATCGACCGCTACGTCGCGCACTTCATGTCGGAGCGGATCGGTGAGAACTTCGCGGGCCGGATCAACGGCGTCGCGCGCTTCGGCCTGTTCGTCACGCTGGACGAGACCGGCGCCGATGGTCTGCTGCCGGTCACGCTGCTGCCCGCCGACTTCTACGACCACGATGAACGGTCGCACGCCTTGATCGGCCGGCGCCACGGCCGCGCCTTCCAGCTGGGCGCGCCGATCACCGTCCGGCTGGCGGCGGCGCAGCCTTTGACCGGCGGGCTGACGTTCGAGCTGGTTGCGGGCGGCGGCGCCCACCAGGATGACCGGGCGGTTCGCAGGCTGGTCGGCGAGACCCGCCGGTCCCAGCCGCGCCGATCAGGCAAAAAGTCCGAAAGAGGCGCTAAGCCAGTGAAATCACGCGGGAAGCCCCGGAAGCGCCGATGATGCTTTTGTCAGCCTCCGATCACCGGCCTCGTGCGTAAATCGTCCAACTGGCAGTGGCGCGACTCTCCGAATTTGATAGTGTAGCCGCGCCGTTAACCGGTTTTTGGCGGTCGCTGCCTAGCTTGGCTCAAACCCTTGGTGCGTTGATTCGAATGCCGTCTTCCGACCTCTTCCGGCAAGCCCGCCGCGCGGCCGTTTTCGCGCTGCTCGGCTTGGCCGTCGCAAGCTGCGCCAGCAGCCGTTCCAGCAGCGACCCGTCCGCACTGTCCCGCCAGATGTTCGAGGCCGGGTTCGAGGACATCGACGCCGTCTATATCAGCAAGCCCGATATCCCCGGCCTTGCGCTTGCGGGGCTGCAGCAGCTCAGCACCATCGATTCCGACGTGACAGCGCGCCGCGCCGGCGACCAGGTCGAGCTGCTGCTGAAGAATCAGATCGCCTACAGCAGGACGGTCAACAGCGACTTCGACGCCGAGGAGTGGGGTGACCTGACCAGCGACGTGCTGAGCGAGGCGAGCCGCGATTCCGAGAAGATCAAGGACGCGCCGCAGGAGAAGATCTACGAGGCGATGTTCAGCGGCATCGTCGGCAAGCTCGACCAGTTCTCGCGCTATGCCGGCGCGCAGAACGCGCGCGAGAACCGCGCGGCGCGCGACGGCTTCGGCGGCATCGGCGTGCGCATCTCGGTCGAGGATGACCAGGTACGCGTCGTCTCCGTCATGCACTACACGCCCGCCGAGCGCATGGGCCTCAAGGACGACGACCTCATCCAGGGGATCGACGGCCAGCCCACCAAGGGCATGAATCAGCAGGATGTTGTGGACAAGCTGCGCGGTCCCGTGGAGAGCAGGGTCGATATCACCGTCAAGCGCGCGGACATCAAGGACCCGTTCGTCGTGTCGATCACGCGCGCCCACGTGGTGCCGGAAACCGTCAACTACCGGCGTGAGGGCGATGTCGGCTATTTCCGCATCTACAGCTTCAATTCCGAGACCGCGGAGAGCCTGAAGCGCGCGGTGTCGGACGCCGAGCAGGAGATCGGGCCACGCCTCAAGGGATTCATCATCGACCTCAGGGACAATCCGGGCGGGCTGCTGAACCAGTCGGTGGCGGTCTCCAACCTGTTCCTCACCGAGGGACGCGTGGTTTCCACCCACGGCCGCCATCCCGACAGCCACCAGTATTTCGAGGCCAGCGGCGAGGACATCACCAACGGCAAGCCGATCGTGGTGCTGGTGGACGGCAATTCCGCCTCGGCCGCGGAGATCGTGGCGGCGGCGCTGCAGGACAACCGCCGCGCCGTGGTGGTCGGTAGCAACACCTACGGCAAGGGCACCGTGCAGACCGTCCTGCCGCTGCCCAACCAGGGCGAGATCACGCTGACCTGGGCGCGGTTCCATGCCCCGTCGGGCTATACGCTGCACCATCTCGGCGTATTGCCGAGCGTCTGTACCTCGCTCTACCGCAGCGCCGACGAGGTGATGCAGGATCTGCGCACCGGGCGCCTGCCGATGGTCCCGACCGACCGCCGCAATGCGGTCAAACCGGACGACATCAAGGGGCTGGATGCGCTGCGCAAGACCTGCCCCGCCCGCCAGCAGGAGAACCCGATCGACCTCCAGGTCGCCTTGCGGCTGGTGTCGACCCCCGACATGTTCGCCAGCGCCGTCCATCTGGCCGAGCCGCCACAGCTCGGCCAAAACGACACCGGCGACGAGGAAGACGCGCCGCTCTCGCAATGAGCCTCGCCACGCCGGTTCGGCCGGTCGATGCCGCCGGCCTCATCCTGTTGCGCGGACAACGCGATGCGCCGGAGATTCTGCTGGGGCGGCGCCACGCCAGGAGCGCCTTCCTGCCCGACATCTATGTGGTGCCGGGCGGTCGCGTCGATCCGCAAGACCATCTGCCATCCGGCTTTGACGAGCGCCTGCATCCCATTGTGGGTGAAGCATTGTCCGGCGGAGGAAGCCGGCGGCCTCCCGTCGCGTTCCTGCGCGCGGCGCTGCGCGAACTACACGAGGAGACGGGCCTCATCATGGGCCGGCACGGCATCGGGACAGGCGCTACGCAAACGGTCTGGCAGGCCTATGCCGGAGCGCGGATCGCGCCTGATTTCGGCTCGTTTGACTTCCTGCTGCGGGCGATCACGCCGACCGGATCACGCCGGCGATACAACACGCGCTTTTTCCTGGGCGATGGCGGGCATGCGGTCGGGGAACTCAGGGGCGATGGCGAACTCCTGGACCTCGGCTGGCGCAAGGTGGCGGACCTGGAGCGGCTCAACATCGTCGACGTGACCTGGGCCCTGATCCGCATTGCGCTGGAGCGCTGGCGAGCCCGTACCCCGGTCGGAGGCGAGCCGCCTAAGCTCTTGACATACCGCAGTAATCTTCTTTTCATGCGGCCAGTGAAACAGCCCGGGACGAGGCGCCGGCCTTGACTTTGGGCTTTCCCTGGCTATGGTGCGCGCACGTTTTGCACCCTATCGCACTGACGAGATTGAGAAATGGCGAAGTCCAACACGGTCCTGATCAAGCTGGTGAGCACGGCTGACACCGGCTACTACTACGTGACCAAGAAGAACCCGCGCACCTCGACCGAGAAGCTCGAGTTCAAGAAGTACGACCCCGTGGCGCGCAAGCACGTCGCCTTCAAGGAATCGAAGATCAAGTAGCTTTCGGGCGGGATCGTAGAGTTTCAGAGGGCGCTCGGCCACGGCCGCAGCGCCCTTTGCGTTTCTGGCACACCCCAACCTGTCATCCCGGGCGAGCCGCGAAAGCGGCGCGACCCGGGACCATACGATCCTGCAGTGACGCGGAACGATGGCATCGGTTCCGGCTCTCGCTACGCTCGGCCGGGATGACAGATTGAGAGCGCAAGCTGATTGAGAGTAGCTACGCCACCAGCAGCGCGCTGGGGTCGGCGCAGACCTGGTTGCGGCCGCCTTGCTTGGCGCGGTAGAGGGCGGCGTCGGCGAGCTTGATGAGTTCTTCGCCGGGCATGGCGATGGTGGTCGAGGCGACGCCGATGCTGACCGTGACGGTGAGCTTGCCGTCCGGCGCGTCGGCCACCTCCATCGGCGTGCCGGCGACCTTCCTGCACAGGCGTTCGGCGGCCCTCAGCGCATTGTCGCCTTCGGTGTCGGGCAGCAGGATCACGAACTCCTCGCCGCCGAACCGCGCGACCATGTCGATGTTGCGCATGGACTGGGTGGCGCGCTGGGCGAACTGCTTCAGCACCTCGTCGCCCGCGGCGTGGCCGTAGGTGTCGTTGACCGACTTGAAGCGGTCGAGGTCGCACACCAGCACCGACAGCGGCTTGGCGGTGTCGGCGACGCGCTTCATCAGCCCTTCCATGTGGCGCAGGGCGTAGCGGCGGTTGTAGACGCCGGTCAGCACGTCGGTCAGCGCCATGGACAGGCTGCGCTCGTAGTTGGTGCGCAGGCGGTCCTGGTAGCGCCTGCGCCGCACCTGGATGCGTACGCGCGCCAGCAGCTCGTTGGCGTCGATCGGCTTCATCAGGTAGTCGCTGACGCCGAGGTCGAGGCCCTTGACCAGGCGCGGCATCTCGAACTCGTCGACGATGAGCAGGATCGGCACCTGCCGGGTCTCGTCGGCGGAGCGCAGGTTCGAACAGAGTCGCAACCCGTCCTCCTGCCCGATCTGCAGCCCGGTGATGACGAGGTCGTAGTTGCCCTTGGCCGATCTCTGCATGGCGTCGGCGGAGTTGGCCGCGACCTCGACCACGTCCTTGTCGGCGGCGAGGATGGTGGAAATGCGCTGGGCTGCCGGCGCGAAGCTTTCGACCAGCAGCACCTTCGCGGCGCCGTGATCCTCCTCCGCCGGCTCGGCTTCGGTCGAGAGCACGTCGAACGCACCGGACGTCTGCTCGCGCATCCGCCACTCGTCCATGATCATTTTCAGGCGCACCAGGGAGCGGACGCGCGCAAACAGAGCGAGATCGTTCACCGGCTTGGTGAGGAAGTCGTCCGCGCCCGCCTCGAGCCCGCGCACGCGATCGGCTTGATCGCTGAGGGCGGTCACCATGACCACCGGCAGGAAGCGCGTGCGGGGATTGGCGCGAAGGCGCTTGCAGACCTCGAACCCGTCGAGTTCCGGCATCATCACGTCCAGGAGCACGATGTCGGGCGTCTGCTTTTCGATGAGCGCGAGCGCTTCCTTGCCGCTCGCCGCCGTCATGACCTCGAAATATTCGGCCGCGAGCTTCGCCTCCAACAGGCGGACGTTCGCGGCGATATCGTCAACGACCAGGACCCGCGCCGACATGGACCAGGCAACCTATTGCAGGAAACGGTCGACGGTTTCCAGGAACTGGACGACGGAGATCGGCTTGGCGATATAGGCCTCGCAGCCGCCTTCGCGGATCTTCTCCTCGTCGCCCTTCATCGCGAATGCCGTCACGGCGATGATGGGAATGGATTTGAGGTTGTCGTCTTCCTTGATCCACTTGGTGACTTCCAGGCCGCTGACTTCCGGCAGCTGGATGTCCATCAGGATCAGATCCGGCTTGTGCTGGCGCGCCAGCTTCAGCGCCTCCATGCCGTCCTTGGTCTGCAGGATGTTGTAGCCGTGCGCCTGGATCAGATCGTGGAAGAGCTTCATGTTGAGCTCGTTGTCTTCGACGATCAGGATGGTCTTCTCCGATGCGCGGCGGCGCTTCTCCTCCGGCGTCATCTGCTGCCTCTCAAGCATTGGTCCTCCGGCCGGATCTTCCCCGGTGCAAATCGGCCAAAAATCATTGGCGAAACCCCAAACCGCGCGACTCGATCAGTGCGGGCAAGCTTCACCCAACTTATGCATAAATGGACATTGGTAAACAAATCGTTCAATTTGTATTAACCCTTTCGATCAGGCCCCCCTGGGACATGCCGGACGCACGTGCACAGCAGGGTCAAGCGGAGCAAGGCTTCTGCCGCGATTGCTGCGCGCGAACGCGGGCCGGCGCCGCATCGGCCGCGCGTTGCCCGGCATGCCGGTCGCCGCGCCTTGTCCGCCACGCCGAGCTGTTCGACCTCGCCATTGGCCACATCGATTGCGATGCCTTCTATGCCGCGATCGAGAAGCGCGACAACCCCGAGCTGCGCGACAAGCCCCTCATCATCGGCGGGGCGACCCGGGGCGTCGTCTCAACCGCCTGTTATATCGCGCGAATCTCCGGCGTGCGCTCCGCAATGCCGATGTTCAAGGCTAGGAAACTTTGCCCGGACGCCGTCATATTGCCACCCAACATGGCGAAATACCAGCAGGTCGGCCGCGCGGTCCGGACCCTGATGCTCGAGCTGACGCCGCTGGTCGAACCCCTGTCGATTGATGAAGCGTTCCTCGATCTTTCGGGGACCGAGAAGCTGCACAAGATGAGCGCCGCCGAAAGCCTGGCGCGGCTGGCCCTGAAGATCGAGCGGGAGCTTGGCATCACCGTCTCCATCGGGCTCAGCCACAACAAGTTCCTGGCCAAGATCGCCTCGGACCTCAACAAGCCGCGCGGCTTCTCCGTGATCGGCCGGGCCGAGACGCTCGCGTTCCTGGCGGACAAGCCGGTGCGCTTCATCTGGGGCATCGGGCAATCGACCAGCGAGCGCCTGGCGAAGGACGGCTTGACGACGCTCGGGCAGATCCAGTCGATGGCGGACCGCGATCTGATCGCGCGCTACGGCAAGCTGGGGGCGCACCTGTGGCATCTGGCGCGCGGCCATGACGAGCGCAGCGTCGAACCGGACGGCGAAGCCAAGAGCGTGTCCGCCGAGACGACGTTCGATGTCGACCTGGCGGAATTCGATGCGCTGGCGCACGAGTTGTGGCCGCTGTGCGAGAAGGTTTCGGAGCGGCTGAAGCGCGCCGCCCTCGCCGGCGGCAACGTCCACCTCAAGCTGAAGACCGCGGGCTTCCGCATCGTCTCGCGCCAGATGTCGCTGAGCGCGCCGACGCAGCTGGCCGAGACGTTGTTCCGCTGCGGCCGCGCGCTGCTGCAGCGAGAGGCGACCGGCATGCGCTATCGCCTGATCGGCATCGGGGTCGGCGACATCCGCGACGCGGTGGAAGCCGACCCGGTGGATCTCGGCGATCCGGATGCCCAGCGGCGGCGCAAGGTGGAAGCAGCGATCGACGCGGTGCGCGCCAAGCTCGGCAAGGCCAGCATCGCCAAGGGCCGCGGGATCGAGATCAAGCGGCGGTGAACGATGGCGAACGGTTTCGATCTGCAGCGCTTTGTCGAAGCACAAGCACCGGTCTATGGCCGCGTCTGTGACGAGTTGAGGAGCGGCGGGAAGCGAAGCCACTGGATGTGGTTCATCTTTCCGCAGATTGCCGGCCTCGGCCACAGCGCGATGGCGCAGCGGTACGCGATCTCGTCATTGGCCGAGGCCAGGGCCTACCTGGAGCACCCGATACTTGGGCCCAGACTGCGGGAGTGCACGCGCCTCGTCCTGTCGGTCGAGGGGCGATCGGCGCGCGAGATCCTTGGACAGCCCGACGACATGAAGTTCCGCTCCTGCCTCACTCTGTTCACGCGCGCTGCGCCGGACGACCTGCTCTTCCGTGATGCCTTGGAGCAATACTTCGGCGGCGTGGAGGATCCTTTGACCGTCCAGAGGTTGTAGAAGCATTCCAGCGGCAACGCCGGCTTGCGTGCGATTTCACGCGGCCTATAATGTTGACGCGTGGTGCAGACACGGGGGAACCAGCAATGAATCCCTATCGCAATTCAGAGCACTTGCGTGAACTCTCCGCCGCTATCGAGGAGAGCATGCAGCGGGACTGTCCGACCCAGTGGCGGCCGGCCTTCGCCGCAGCGGACAACAAGGTGAAGCAAACCCTGCTTGAACAACTGAAGCAGAAGTTCGGGCCCGACGACACTGCCGTTGCCGATGCCGGCGGCGTCCATCCCGACGCGACCGGTGGCTCTACAACCCAGGTTGCCAGCGCCGACGGCTCGAACGGCTTCGCCAATCTCCTGCGCGGGTGGCTTGGCCGCGCGTGAGCGGGCGACCGCTTGAGATCGACGACGTCCAACGCCAAGTGACAACGCCTGGGCCGCGACCATGACGGTCTCCGCGGACCTGCTCTGGCGGGATGTGGAAGTCTTCGAGCACCTTCATCGCAAGACAGCCGCCACATTGTGCGCGCTGGAGCGCACGGTTCGGCAGCGATCGATCGAAGGCAGCGGGGATTTCCTCGCCGCCTGTCCCCTGGTCCTTGATGAGGCGACTGCGCCGCAGCTGTGCACGGCGCCGTCGACACTGGCATGGTCTCATCGCGCGTACGACCTGGTGCGCGCCGCGGGTACCGGCGAGTGCAACGCCGACCGATTGCTGTCCACGCATCTCGATTCCTTCAAGTTGTTTGCTGCGGGAGGCGCCCTTCTCGCCGGTGCGGATCATCGCTTCGTGAAGCCGCTGGTCCTTGGCCGGCCGGTCACCATCCCGGGCACGCGGCTTCGGTTGTCGGCCCTGCCTGTGCTTGTCCTGCATGGCGTCGAAGACGGCGCTCTGCTCGTGTCGACGACGGAAACGGACATCCCTCGGCCGCTGAGCGTGGAGAGCGCGGCCGATGGCATGGAGCTGCGGCGGATGCCGGTGGCGCGTCACGGCGGAGCGGAGGTCATGCTCGGCGCAGAAGTGTTCGATCTTCCTGGCATCGAGCCGGCGGGTGCGCGATCAGCCGTGCCGCCTGAGCCTTCCTACCAGGAGCGGTGCGCCCCCATGGTGGAGCTGGCGCTGGCAGCGGTGGCTCGTCACGAGCCCGAGCTGTTTGCGCAAATGAGACTGGCGCTTTCCGCCGTGGCGGTGAAGCCGCGCGCGTCGGGTGAATTCCAGAGCATGAGTTTCTCCGATTTCCCGGGCGCGTTCATCGTCAGCTACGTCGCGCATCCGTACCTGATCGCGGAAAGCATGGTTCACGAGCTCCATCACAACCGCCTGTTCGCGATCGAGAGCACCGTTCCGCTGGTCGAGGATACGGACGCCGGGGCTGCGCTCTACTACTCACCGTTCCGCCCGGATCCAAGGCCGATCCGCGGCCTGCTGCACGGCCTTTACGTCTTCACTGCGGTCTGGCGATTCTGGGACAAGGTCCGCCATGCGGCTGACATCGAGCCGGTGCTGCGCACCTTTGCGATCGACCGGACTTTCCGCATCGCGTTCCAGCTCGCGGTCGCGTGCAAGCAGCTCGCGACGCATCGGGGGCTCACGGCCGAAGGACAAGCCGTCTTCGCGATCCTCGCGCGCGACGTCGAAGACATCGTGACCGCGGTCGACCGGTCGGGCCATGGCATGGACTCACCCGCGGCCTTCTGCAGCGAGGATGGCGTGATGCGGATCGAAGTGGACGAGCGGACAGGGGCCGCGCTGACCGTCGCCGACGCGCTGCACCTGCAGCGGCACCGCTTTGCCGAAGGCATTCGATAGCCCGCTCTAACGCCCCTTGCTGTAGCCCTTGCGAGCCGGTCGGCGGGATCACGATGCGGGTCGCCTGCGGCAGCACGATGGTCCAGAACACCACCCAGTCCGGGCAGGCCGAGGGAAGCTCCCGCCTCGCGCTGGCCGGCCGGCACCGACATGATGCCGGAGCGGAAGAAAACGGCCGCTGGACCTAGTCGCACTTCTGGGCCGGAAGCACTTCCAGCTTGCGCAGCGTGCCGAGAACCGGCAGGCCGCCGAACTCGAAATTGACCTGGCTGACAATGCCGTTGTCGAACAGCTGGATGCTCTGCTCGAAATCGGGCGTGCCATCTGGCCGGTTCTGGACGAAGAACGCGAAATCGACGTGGCGCGAGGGAATGTTCTTGAGCGGCGGGAAATCCTCGGCCTTGGTCTTCCCCCCGATGGTGACCGGGGCGAAGCCGGCGCTGATCTCCACCGGTTTTTCATCGACCGTCGCGTCGAAAATCTTGGCCATGAACATGGTTTCGCCCGCATCCGCATGCTGGATCAGGGCCACCGTGTGCTGCACGGGCAACAGGACGGAGGGCACCTCGGTTTCCCCCTTGGCGGGCAGCTCGGTGGTCAGCTTGCCTGCCGCGCCGGGCTTCGGATAGCGCAGCTCGCCGCGCCGTTGGGTCCCGGTGTTGCCGTCCTGGCTGTCTTTGATGAAGTAGCGGTAGGCGGAACCGTCCTTGGCTTCCCACGTCGCTTGGCTCCACTCGAAGCGATGGCCATCGCCGTCCGAGCCATCGACATCGAGCCCGGCCTTCTGGTTTACCGTCCAGCCGTCGCAATCGTCCATCAGCTCGTAGGTGAGAACGCCGCGCAGCGAGCCGCCCTGCCCGAAGCCGCCCGTCGGCTTGGCCGTCAGCTCATAGACCGCCCGGTGCGGCACCAGCTGCACGGCCTCGGCGCTCGCCCCCGCCAGGACAAGCAGCGCTGCCGCGCCACTCGCGAGCAGCGCAAACGACCTCGTCGCTCCAGCCAGTCGATCCGGCGCCCATACACCCATCGCCTGTCGCCTCTCCACCAATCAGGGCCGCTTTCAGAAATTATCGCATGGCCTGCTTCGCCATGATAGGCCCCCGTCACCGTAGAAGCCCGAGGATCGCCAGAGGGTTCCATGCCGCACAAGCCGACCATTTTCGTCACCCGCCGGCTGCCCGAGGCCGTCACGCACCGCCTCACCGCGGACTATGAGGCCCGGTTGAACGAGCATGACGGCGTGCTGTCGGTGGACCAGCTGGTGAAGGGCGCGGACGGCGCCGACGCTCTGCTGGTGACGCCGACCGACAAGCTGACCGCCGAGGTGATCGGGCGGCTGCCGAAATCGGTGCGGATGATCGCGACCTTCTCGGTCGGCTACGAGCACATCGACCTCAATGCCGCCAAGGCGCGCGGCCTGCCGGTCTCCAACACCCCCGACGTGCTGACCGACGCGACCGCGGACATCGCCCTGCTGCTGATGCTGGGCGCCGCGCGCCGCGCCTACGAAGGCGAACGGGCCGTCCGCGACGCGAGCTGGAAGTCCTGGTCCACCACCTACATGCTGGGCATCCACATGACCGGCAAGCGGCTCGGCATCTTCGGCTTGGGGCGCATCGGCCAGGCGGTCGCCAAGCGCGCCCGCGCCTTCGATATGCAGATCCACTATTTCAATCGCCGCCGCCTGCCCGCGCAGATCGAGCAGGGCGCGCTTTATCATGCCAGCGCGGACGAGATGCTGCCGTACTGCGACTTCCTCTCGATCAACGCGCCGGGCGGACCCGAGACGCACCATTGGCTGAACGCCGAGCGCATCTCGCGCCTGCCGGACAAGGCAATCGTGGTGAACACGGCACGCGGGCCGCTGGTCGACGACGCCGCGCTGATCGCGGCGCTGAAAGCGGGCAAGCTGTTCGCCGCCGGCCTCGACGTGTTCGAGAACGAGCCCAACATCCATCCCGGCTATCGCGACCTGCCCAACGTGTTCCTGCTGCCCCACCTCGGCAGCGCCACGGTCGAAACCCGCAACGCCATGGGCTTCAAGGCGCTGGACAACCTGGATGCGTTTTTCGCCGGGCGGGAGCTGCCGGACCGGTTGGCGTAGAAGGGCGGCCTGTTTCGCCTACCCTCACCGCCCACTCGGCCGTCACCCCGGGCTTGACCCGGACTCCATGGTGCAGCGGCACGAGCCACGGAACGTTCGCCGGCTCGCGCGTCGGATGAATGGATCCTGGCTCAAGGCCGGGATGACGGGTGGAGAGGTGGCAGCAGCGAGCGCTTAGTCCCTGCCCTCTGCTGCCAGCGCGCGTTTCACCGCCGGACGGTCGTACATGCGGGTGCGGTGGTCGAGCACCTTGGGGAAGCGCTTGGGATCGAGGCCGTCGGATTCGAGCCACTCCGCGAGGGTGAAGAGATACGCATCGCAGATCGAGTACGCCTCGCCCATCACCCAAGGCTCCTTGAGCATCTCGCGCTCGATCAGATCGAAGCAGGCGCCGACGGTCTCCGGCACCTTGCGCCGCATGTCCTCGAAGCTGGTCTCGTAGTCTGCCCAGCGGTAGCCGCGCCGGCCGTGGGAATGCGCCACATGGACGGTGGCACAGAGGTAGGCGTTGAACGACTGCGCCTGCGCAAAGGCAAAGGGATCGTCGAGCGGCGCCAGTCTCGCCTTCGGGAAGCTTTGCGCGACGAAGGCGAGGATCGCCGGGTTCTCCGTCAGGATGCCGCGATCCGTCACCAGCGCCGGCACTCTCCCCTTCGGATTGACGGACAGATACTCAGGCTTGCGCTGGTCGCCGGCGCGTAGATCCATGCGATGGGCGGTGTAGTCGGCGCCTGCTTCCTCAAGCGCGATGTGCGAGGCGAGCGCACAGCTTCCCGGCGCATAGAACAGCCTCAACACGTGGACCTCCGATCGGGATCAGGGCTTCAAGATCGTGCCGACCGGCTGCGGCAGGGTGAAGGCGTGAATGCCGCCGCCGCCATAAGCAAGCTCCAGCGCGGGAATCTGCACGACCTCGCGGCGCGGGAACAGTTTGGTCATGACATCGAACGCCTTGCGGTCGGTGGCGCCGTCGTCGAAGGCGGGCATCACGATGCCGTCGTTCGGCATGTAGAAGTTGACGTAGGAGAGCGCGAGCCGCCGCCCTTCCTCGTCGAACAGCGGCCGGGGCTGTTCGACCTCCACGATCTCCAGAGGCTGGCCGTTGGCGTTGCGGGCCGCTTTCAGGCGCTGAAGGTTGTCGGCCAGGATCTTGTGGTTGGGGTCGGCCGGATCGGCGCAGGTCAATGCGACCACGACCCCAGGCCGCACGAAGCGCGCGACATTGCCGATCTGCCCGCCCGTCATGTCGTCCTGCAGGCCCTCGCCCAGCCAGATCACCTGCTGGACGCCGAGATATCCGATCAGCACTTCCTCGACCTGCTCGCGCGTCATGTCGGGATTGCGGTTGGGATTGAGCAGCGTCGCCTCGCTCGCGATCACCGTCCCTTCGCCGTCGACGTCGATGCCGCCGCCTTCCAGCACCAGATTGTGCGCATAGGCGCGCATCTCCAGGTGCTTCAGGATCTCCTCCGCTACCTTGGCATCGCGCTCGTGATCCTCGTAGCGGAAGCCCCAGGCGTTCCAGCGCCACGCGACCCCGGCGATCTCCTTGGCCTTGTTGGCGAGGAAGGTCGGGCCATAGTCGCGGATCCAGCAATCGTCGTGCGGCAGCGAAACCTGCGCGACGCCGTTCGCGGTCAGCAGCGAGACCTCGGCGACGTTCTTCGGCTTGGTGACGATGGTGACCGGCTCGAAGCGCGCGATCGTGTTCGCGATCTCGGCGACCACATCGCGCGCGCCGTCCAGATGCTCGCCCCAGGTTTCCGCCCGGCTCGGCCAAGCCATCCAGCATCGCTCGTGTGG
>DASSBF010000092.1:0-17855 GCA_035699005.1 Dongiaceae bacterium | reverse complement strand
GCGGGTCAGCAGATAGGCGGTGACGAAGCCGCCGGTGCCGTAGAAGGCCGACTGCCCGAACGAGAGCAGGCCGGTATAGCCGAACAGGATGTCGAAGCCGATCCCGAACAGGCCCCAGATCAGGATCTGGTTGACCGTGTTCGGCGCGAAGCCGAGATAGGGCAGCACGAACGGCGCCGCGATCAGGCCGGCGGCGGCGAGCGCCTCGATCAGCAGGGGGCGGCGGCGGTTCACGCGGGCACCGCCTATTCCCGTCCCAGCGTTCCGAACAGGCCCTGCGGCCGCAGCAGCAGGACCAGCGTCATGACCGCGAACAGCATGACATAGGCATAGCCGGGATCGATCATGGAGGTGATGCTGATGATCTCGCCGGCGATCAGCCCGCCGAGGACCGCTCCGGGGAAGGATCCGACCCCGCCGATCACCACGACCACGAAGGTCTGGACCAGGATCGCCTCGCCCATGTCCGGCGTCAGCGACGCCACCGGCGCGTTCACGATGCCGGCGAACCCGCCGGCCATCGCGCCGATGCCGAACACGATCATGAAGACCTTCTGGACATTGATGCCCAGCGCGTCGACCATGACCGAATCCTCGATGCCGGCGCGCACGATGAGGCCGAGGCGCGTGCGATAGAGCACGAAATAGAGGCCGACCAGCGCCGCCGCCACGATGCCGACCACCGCGAGGCGATAGGTCGGATAGAACATGAAGCCGAGCGGCGTGATCCCGGTCGCCCAGGGCGGCGAGGGAACCGTCTTGGACAGGCTGCCGAAGAATGCGCGGATCAGCTCGACGAAGCAGATGCCGAGCCCGAACGTCACCAGGAGCTGGTCCTCATGCGGCCGGTCATAGAAGTGCCGGATGATGACCCGTTCCATGATGACGCCGACCACCATGACGAACAGCGAGCCGGCGATCACCGCCGCGATGAAGGAATCGGTGTAGGTGTAGGCGACATAGCCGGCGTAGCCGCCGAGCATGAACATGGCGCCGTGCGCGAGGTTGAGGACGCCGAGCGTCCCGTAGATGATCGTCAGCCCGGACGAGATCAGCGCCAGCAAAGCGCCGAGCACCAGCCCGTTGAACATCTGCGATACGAGATTAGCCCAGCTGATCACAAGCAACCTCGCTCACGCGCTTCGCCCCGCGGGCGTGGGTCAGGTGTAGTCGCCGAGATGGCAGCCGAACGCGTCCGGCTTCTGCATCAAGGGCAGGCCGGGGATGACCTCGATCACGTCGTAGAAGTCCTCCGGATCCTTCATGTCGGCCGACTTCTTGCCACGCACGATGATGACCGGGCGCACCAGCTGATGGTCCTCGGCGCGGAAATAGACCTCGCCGACGGTCGACTGGATCTTGCGGCCTTCCTCGTACGACTTGATGACGTCCGGCGGATAGAAGGTGCCGGCATGCTCCACCGCGTCGGCCCACATCGCGAGCTGCATGTAGCCGTTGTTCGCGGTCCATTCGGGCTTGTAGCCGTACTTCTTGTTGAACTCGTCGACGAACATCTTGGCCAGCGGGTACTTGTCCTCCAGCGTCCACCAGAAATCGGTCGCGCAATAGACGCCCGCCATGATGTCGGCGCCCACCTCCTTGGCCAGGAACGGCGTCTGGTAGGGGATCACCAGCTTCTGCACCGAGAACACGCCGAACTGCTGGGCCTGCTGGGTCGACAGCACCGCGTCATGCCCCCAATTGATGTTGAGCAGGTAGTCGGCGCCGGAATTGACGATGTTGACCAGGTACGAGCTGTAGTCCGGCGCGCCGAGCGGCGCGACCTGGTTGGTGGCCGTGGTCCAGCCGCCCTCCTTGTTGAGGTAGTCCTCCATCGAGTGCTGGACGGTGTGACCGTAGGTGTAGTCCGGCGTCAGGTACGCGGCCTTCTTGCCCTTGCCGAAGGTCTTCAGCATGAGTGGGCCAAGCGCCGCCGCCGCCGTCTGGCCGTAGAAGCACTGGCGGAAGCTGTAGCGCACGCAATCCTTGCCGGTGGTGTCGTTGGAGCCGGAGATGCCGGTGACGTAGAGCACGTGCTCGCGCTGCGCCAGCTTGTTGGTCGCGACCGCCACGGCGCTGGAGGTCGCGCCGATCATGAGGATCGCCTTGTTCTCGGTGATGAAGCGCTGCTGCACCTCGACCGCCCGGTTCGGCTTGGCCTCGGAATCGCCGACCCCGTACTTCACCTCCTTGCCGAGCACGCCTTTGGTGGTCTTGGGCGAGATCTCCTTGATCAGCGGATGGCCGGCATTGATGTGCTCGATCGCAAGCTGGATGCCCTTGAGCTCGTCCTCGCCCTGCGCGGCGTAGGTGCCGGTGCGCGGCACCGCGATGCCGACGAACACCGAGGAGCCGGACGATCCCTCGGGCCAGGTGCCGATCGGCGGCTGGTCGGCCCAGGCGCTGCCGATGAGGCCGAGGCGGCCCGTGCCGTCGAACGACAGGGCCCCGAGGCCCGCCGCGACGGCGCCGCTCCCCTTCAGGATCGCGCGCCGAGAGAACGACTTGCCGGAAAACGAAGCATTGCGGATCACTTTGTCCTCCCAGGACTCTTTTTTATGGCCTTTTATGTCGCCCCGGATCGCGCCCGTTCCGCAAGACCGACAAAGGTCGGTACCGATCCACCGCCGCGGACGCTTCGCTGTCCCGGAACAGGGGAGCGCAGCCTGGCGATCCTGTCGGCTGTCGTTCAAGGCTCTGAAAACATTGCGGTTTCCGTGAGCGACCTCGGGCGGACGATTCGCGCCAAATGCCATCCGCCCGGGCGCTAACCGTTCCTCAATCTTGCGGGGTTGGAATCGGAATGATTGCCGCAGCCATCTGCGAGGCCAGCCATGTCATACGGCCCGATTGAGTCCGACCGCGAGGCGTACGACCGCCAGCTGATCGAGAACACGGTGTTCAACGCGCGCAAGAGCGGCCTCACCGCATACCTGCTCTGGCTCTTCCTCGGCATCTTCGGCATGCACAACTTCTATCTCGGCCGGCCGCAAGCCGGCGGGCTGCAGATGTTCGGCACCCTGTTCGTCTATTGCACCTATGTCTCGAACGATCCGTGGCCGCTGATCGGCGGCGGCATCGGAATCCCGCTCGGCATCAGCTTCATGGTCGATCTCGTCAAGATCCCCGAGCGCGTGGTTGCCTGCAGCGAGCGCCTGCGCGCGCGCCTGCAGGACGAGATGGAAGACTGGCGCGGCGCCTGAGCGCTTCCCTTGCTGTCCATTGCCCAATAGCGCGGCAAGCCGGTTGACATCGCGCGTCACACACCGTCGCGCACGAAGCGCGCCGCATCCTCGATGAGCGCGCGGCCGAGCCCGCTCAGTTCCGCCCGCGCCATGACGGTGGCGAACCCGTCGAGGAAATAGCGGCTGTCCTGCTCGGCCGCCTGCTCCGCTTGTTTGCGCATCGCCTGCGGCAGGTCAGCCGTTGCGGCGGCGGCGCGATGGAACCAGCAGGTGCGCGCAAGCACGAAGGTCGCGTGATAGATTCCCTCCATCGGACGGGGGTCGGTCCGGACCGGCGAGCGATAGCGGGCGCCGTGCGGGTTCCTCACCAGCGGCTCCTCCTTCGCCAGCGCCGTCAGCAGGATATGCGCCGCCTCGTGCACCAGGGTTTCTGCGGCCTGATAGGCGCCCGCGTGGCGCAGCGGATTGAAGCAAACGGCGCCCCACAGGAAAAAGCTGGATGCACCACAGAATGGATGCGGCGCGCCCGGCCGGTCCGACGCCAGAAGGATCTGGCGCACCAAGGCTACAATCTCGCCGGCCAGTTCAGGCGCGATCCGCCCGATGAGTGCCGTTGCTTCCTCGATCAGCGATCGCGCCGCAGGGACCGATTGCAGGGGCGGCGGCATCAGATTGAGTGGCCGCGCTTCGTCGGCATCGATGTTGCGGAGGTAGAGCGCCGCGATGTCGCTGCCGATCGCGTCCGAATCCAGCACGGCGACGCGGCGCGACAGAGTCTGTTCGGGGTCGATCGCCTCGGCATCGCCCAACAGGGCGAAGCACCGGCGGAGGGCAGCATCGTCCTCTTCCGCGATCGCATCGAGCAGGGCGAAGTGGACCGCGTAGTGCGCAGGGCTCGCGACCCGTCCCGCCGCGAGGGCGCATCGCAGCTTTCGCAGGCCACCCCCTTCGATATCGAGCTGCGCGGCACATGCCTCGGCCAGATGGTCGAAGCTGGCTAGCAGACTGCTGTCGATGGCAGCGGCGGCCTGCGCGGCGCGCGCCCGGTCCGGGGCGAAGCTGCCCGTAGCCATTTCGGTTGGTCGATGAACGAACGCGATGGCGGCTTGGCCGCTTCCCGCGCTCAGCCCCTGGTTGCCGGCGTCGTCACTTTCACAAGGACCTTTGCGGCGGTCGCACGGTCAGCCCGCGGCTTGCCTTGCACCTTGGCCGCCCACGCGCGCCCGGCGCCGGCTAGAAGGCCGGCTTTGCCGCCCAGAATTCTGTCAGTATCGAGGACGATCCTCTTGCGTGCCATGCGACACCACCCCTTGCGCCAATGCCGGAACTTGCCCGCGCATTGTCTACCAGCAAGGCGACGCGGTATCAAGATAGTCACCGCCGGGGAAAGATCAGGCACATGCTGCGTTTCGTCACCACGCGTTCGCATCAATACACGATGCGCGCCTTGCGGCCCGCGCTCGGCCGCTCGCGCATCGCGGTCTGGCACTATGACCGTCTGTTCCGCCAGCGCGGGCTGCCGGGGGGCACCTGGATTTTCACCGATCACGAGCGGCTCGATCCCTATGAACTGCGCTTGGCGGCGGAGATCGCCCGATTGCTGCGCGCGGCCGGCATTCGCGTCCTCAACAACCCCGCGCGCGTGCGTTGCCGGGTCGACCTGCTGCGGGCACTGCATCGCGCCGGCATCAATTCCTTTTCCGCCTGGCGGGCCGACGAGGCGCCACGTCCGGATCGCTTTCCGGTCTTCGTGCGCGCTGAAAGCGATCATCTGCTGCCGCACTCGGGTTTGCTCCACAGCCAGCAGGAACTGGACGCCGCATTGGAAGATCTGAAGGCGCGCGGCGAGCCGCTGCGCGGCCTGGCCGTCATCACCTACGAGGCGGAGCAAATCCGCGCCGGCATGTGGCGCAAGTATTCCACCTTCCGCGTCGGCGGCCAGGTCTTCACGCACCACACCGTGGTCGACTACCAGTGGGTCGTGAAGATGGGCGACCTCAAGCGGCTCAGGAAGGAGCCGGCGCTGGCAGAGCTGACCGCCGAAGAGCACGGGTTCGTGCGCGACAATCCCCATGCCGATGTCCTGATGCGCGCTTTCGAGGTCGCCGGCATCGAATTCGGGCGTGCCGATTTCGGCCTGGTCGGCGGCCGCCCGCAGATCTATGAAATCAACACCAATCCGATGCTCGGCCTGACGGACCGCGGCGCCATGCCGCTGCGCGAAGAAACCCTGCGCATCGGCAAGCAGCGGCTGCTGTCCGCGGTCGGCGCGCTCGTCCAGCCTGATGAGGGAAGGGTGCGTCTCGATTCGCCGGAACTGGCGCCGCACCAGGGCTGGCGCGGCTGGCTGGTGCGCTCCCGCCCCAAGCCGTAGCGCGCTACGCGCTCGCCGCGTCCAGCAGGCCGATGTCGGCGGGCTCGAGCGTCAGGCGCGCGGATGCAACCAGGTCGCCAAGCTGCTTGAGGTTGGTGGCGCTGGCGATCGGCGCGGCGATCCTGGCCATCAGCCAGGCGAGCGCGACCTGCGCCGGCGTGGCGTTCCGGCGCCCGGCGATGGCGTCCAGCGCCGCCAGCACCCTGAATCCGCGCTCATTGAGATAGGGTTCGACATCCTCGCCGCGCGGGCTTTTCTTGAGATCCTCCTTGCCGCGGTACTTGCCGGTGAGGAAGCCGGAGGCCAGGCCGAAATACGGAATGACACCCACGCCCTCGCGCTCGCACAACGGCGCCAGCTCCTGCTCGAACGCGCGCACCATCAGGTTGTACTCCGGCTGCAGGGTCTCATAGCGCGGCAGGCCGTGTTTCGCGCTCGCCTGCAGCGACGCCGCCAGGCGCGCCGCCGTGAAATTGGAGGCGCCGATCGCGCGCACCTTGCCGGCCTCGATCAGCGCGCCGTAGGCCTCCAGCGTTTCCTCGACCGGCGTCTCCTCATCGTCGCGGTGCGACTGGTAGAGGTCGATGTAGTCGGTGTTGAGGCGGCGCAGCGAGTCCTCGCACGCGCGCGCGATATAGGCCCTGGACAAGCCCTTCCTGCCCGGCCCCATATCCGACCCGACCTTGGTCGCGATGACGACGTCGTCGCGCTTGCCGCGCCGCTTCAGCCAGTCGCCGATGATGATCTCGGATTCGCCGCCGTGATGGCCGGGCGCCCATTTCGAATAGACGTCGGCGGTATCGATGAAATTGAAGCCGGCATCGAGAAAACCGTCGAGGATGGCGAAGCTCGCCCCTTCATCGGCCGTCCACCCGAACACATTGCCGCCCAGGCACAGCGGCGCGACATGCAGATCCGATCTGCCCAGCCGGCGTTTTTCCATGATGGTTCCTTCTGCTTCGACTATTTGTTTCCGTCACCCCGGCCTCCGAGCCGGGGTCCATATGCCCACCGCACGAGCCGCTGAACCATGGATCCCGGGTCAAGCCCGGGATGACGGACGAGAAGATGCATTGGCGGCGCATACACCGTCACGTCTTGCGCTCTCCTGCCGCCGCGCTTCAATCCGCATTCCGCTGCCACACCTCATGCAGCGGCTCAAACTGTGCGACGCGCGCGCCGATGGCGGCAAGCGCCGGGCACTCCTGCTTGAACCAGGCCGGCCCCGGCCGCCACGTGGTCATCGCCGCGACGTAGAGGTCGAGCGCGCTGAACCGCTCGCCCAGCACCCATGGCTTGCATGGATTCTGCGCGGCGAAATAGCGCCACAGCTCCTTGCGATGCTCGTCCGTCGCCTGGCGCAGGTGCTTGCCGGAAGCCTCGTCGCTGGCCCAGCGCGCGGGATCGTCGCCATAGGTGAAGGTGGGATAGATCGCCGCCACGATGAAGGCGAGCCAGCGCAGGAACATCGGGCGCATCGCGTCCCGCGCGGCCGGCGCCAGGCCCGCCTGCGGCGCCCCGTCCGCGAGATGCAGGATGATGGCCGCGCTTTCCGTCATGGTGCGGCCGTCCGGCAGCAGCAGGGTCGGGACCTGGCCGAGCGGATTGAGCGCCAGCAGCCGGTCGCGCTGCGGCCCCGGTTCCATGTACGGGACCGTCTCGACCTCGTACGGCAGCCCCGACAAGGCCAGTGCCGCCTCGACGATCATCGATCCGGTGCCCTTGGAGGCGATCAGGCGATAGCTGCTCATGCGCGATTGTCCTCCTGCGCTTCCCGTCTTCGTCATGGCCTGCCGACGGATGTCGGCCTTCGCCGACGGACCTGGTCCGACCATCCACGAGTTTCGTTGGGTAAGACCGCGACGCAGCCCGCAAACTCGTGGATGGTCGTGCCAGGCACGGCCATGACGAGTTTGGGTGTGGCAGCAGTGCGACTCTCATCTCACCGCCGGTTGAAGTGCCGCTTCAGGATGACGGAGGTCTCGATCGCCTCCACGTCTTCGAGCGCGGCGATCTCGCTGCGCACCGCCTGCAGGCGGGTCATGCTGTCGGCCACCACCTCGACCAGCCCGTCGGTCTCGCCGGCGATCGAATCGAACACCACCACCTCCGGGATCTTGCGCAGGTGCGGTGCGAGATCATCGCACACCGCCTGTCTGGTCTTGACGATGAAATAGGCCGCAACCTTGCCGCCGGTGGGATCGTTGCGCCGGATGGTGTAGCCGGCCAGCACGCCGTCGCGCTCCAGCCGTGCCAGCCGCTCCTGTGCGGCGGAGCGTGACAGGCCGATGCGGCGCGCCAGCTCCTTGACGCTCTGGCGCGCGTTCTCGGCCAGCAGCGCCAGCATCTTGTGGTCAGTCTCGTCCAGCTTGCGCGCCATGTCCTTCCGGCGAGCGGTGCGGCCGAACGCGTCACAATGCCGGCCGGTCCGCGACGGAATGACGATACAGCCCGTCTTGCCGCGGTGCTAGACCCCCGCCATGAAGTTCATAACCGCCCGCGACTTCGTCGCCGCCAAGGCCTGGGATGCGCTGCCGCTCGCCGAGATCGAAGGCGCGAGCATCCGCCTGCACTGGGCCGACCGCCCCTATGTCTGGCACGTGAATGACGGCGAGGAAGTGTTCGTGCTGCTGGACGGCTTGGTCGCCATGCACTACCGGCGCGATGGCCGCGAGTACCGGCAGGCGATGCGCCCCGGCGACATCTGTCACGCAGAGGCCGGCGACGAGCATGTCGCCCATCCCGATGGGCCGGCGCGCATTCTGGTGATCGAGAAGAAGGACAGCGTGTAGGGCGCGGCTGCCGCGGGGCCGTTGCACCGGAATCCCCTATGCCGCGCCGCGCTGCAGGAACAGCCGGTTCAGGTTGTTGAAGGTGTGATAGATCCGGTCGAACGCCGGCTTGAACGCGTTCCAGCTCTTCAGCGCGTCGGTTCTGCCGGCGACCGCCTCGTGGATCTGCGCGATGCTGCGCTGGCCGTCGGCCAGGCCGAGGATGTCGGCGGCGTGCGCCGGGACCTGGAACCTGAGCTCGAGCCCGTCGATCGCGACCTTCAGGGTCTTGCGGTCTTGCAGGGCCGCCGCAAGTCCTTCGCTGCCGGCACGCAGCACGGGCACCATGGCCGGGTCGTCCGGCCGGGCCACCGCCGAGGGTGCGCGCCCCG
The DNA here is from genome assembly GCA_035699005.1 of Dongiaceae bacterium. Taxonomy (GTDB): domain Bacteria; phylum Pseudomonadota; class Alphaproteobacteria; order Dongiales; family Dongiaceae; genus Dongia_A. The sequence continues at coordinate 9,133 of DASSBF010000092.1, read as the reverse complement.
CACGCACCAGATAGACGATGTGGCGCTTGAGGTTGCCGGCGAGCTGCTCGGCAAATCCCGCGCGCGCGATCGCATCCAAGCCCGCCAGGCGGTGCCGCAGCCCCGCATTGGTGAGATAGCTGGCGGGATCGTAGCGCCAGGGCTCGATGAAAGCCGCGATCTCGAGCCCCGCGCCGTCCGCCAGCTCGGCCAGCTCCGCGACGCCGTAGGCGCGGTCCCGGGCATGCAGCAGCAGATCCTGCAGGCCGGCATCGCCGCCCGCCAGATGGTCGCCGACCGCGGGGTTGCGCCGCAGCCAGTTGGTCGCGGGAAGCTGCTGCAGCAGATCGCGCGCGGTGGCGAGCTGGGCCTTCGGGGTGAGGCCCGGCGCCGGCACATAGGCCGCCAGGGTGCGCAGCATGGCCTGCATCGGATAGACCCCGGTGCGGCCGAGCGCGCCATAGACCATCACGCCCATGCCGCCGTCCGGCGCCAGCGCCTTGGCCAGCGCCGCGAGGCCCGCGGCGGGATCGGCGAGGTGATGCAGGACGCCGCAGCAATCGATGTAGTCGAACCGCCCCAGCCCGAGCGCGGGCAGCTCCAGCAGCGAGCCGGTCACGAAGCGAATGGTGTCGAGGCCGCGCACCTGCGCGCGCTGTTCCGCGATCGCGCGCGCCGCGGCGGAGAGATCGAGGTAGACGATTTCCGCGGGAGCGTTCCGGTCCTTCAGGTGCTGCGCCAGCATGATGAGCGCATCGCCGGTGCCCCCGCCCGCCACCAATGCGCGGAACGGCTGGCGGAAATCGCGGGCGCCGGCGAACAGGCAGTGGTTCAGCTCCAGCAGATGGCTGGGCGAGCCTTCGATCAGGCGCTGGGCTTCCTCGCGCGGGTCGCGCGCGGGATAGGGCAGGAGCTCGTATTGCTGGTGGACCGGGTCGGGCATGGCCGCGCGGGGGATCGGACGCGGCGGCGCTCAGCGCTCCGCCGTCCCGGTGCGGAACAGCTTGGTCTGCGGCGCCTGCACGTTGACGACCAGGACGAGATTGTCGCCGGAAACCAGCAGCGATTTCTTGCCGTCGCGCGGCAAGGGCACGCTCACCTTTCGGCAGTAGTTGATCATGGCCGCGCCGATCGTCTCGGCCGACACCGGCACCTTGTTGAGGTTGCCGCTGGCATCGTCGCGGATCGTGATCTCGACCTGGGTGTCCGGCGCGGCGATGATGTCGCAGCCCTCGACCACGCCGGGCGGCAGCGGCTTCTTGCTGGCGGCGAAATAGAGCTTCACCGCCATCACCAGCGCATCCTTGCTGAAGGAGATGTGGCGCAGCTCGCCCAGAGCCGGCAGGCGCGAATTGAGGTCACCCGGTTTGGACGGCGATTTGTTCATTCGTCCCTCCAACGCCGCGCAACCGCTTCCGGCACGGCACCATGCGACTCGGGGCAATCGACCACGGGCTGCAAGATCAAGGTGCCGCGACATTCGGCCCAGGGCAAGGGGGTTGTGGACCGCCGGTTCCTAGAACTTTTCCACCCAGGTACGTAGGTCGGCCTCCAGCGTCCAGGCGCTGCGCGGCTGGCGATAGAGCGACCAATAAGCCTCGGCGATGTCGGCGGGATTCAATTTCGAATCGTTATCGGCGGCGCCGATCTGGCCGTCGATCACCACATGCGCCACATGGATGCCCTTCGGCCCCAGCTCGCGCGCCATGCTTTGCGCCAGGGCGCGCAGGCCGAATTTCGCGATCGCGAACGGCGCGAAATTGGCGCTGCCGCGCAGCGATGCGGTCGCGCCGGTGAAGAGGATGGTGCCGCGCCCCGCCGGCGCCATCGCCTTCGCGGCCGCTTGCCCGACGTGGAACCCGCCGAGGCAGCCGACCCGCCAGGCGGTTTCGAGCTGCCCGGGCGAAAGCTCCAGAATGCCGCCGCGTGCATAGCCGCTGGCGTTGAAGATGACGAGGTCCGGCGTGCCCTGCGCGGCGATCGCGTCATCGAACAGCGCCATCACGCCGGACTGGTCCGTCACGTCGCAAGGCAGCGCGGCAGCATTCTTCAGCCCGCGCTCATCGAGCAGCTTGCGTAGCCGGTTGCTGTCGCGCGCACCGGCGCTGACCTTCATTCCTTCGCGCGCGCACTTCTCCACCAGCGCCGCGCCGAGCCCCGGCCCGACCCCGATGACGATGGCATGTTGGCTGGATGGCATGACGAAGCTCCTGCTCGGGAATGGCGTTGATGATATTTGGGGCGGTGGCCGGCGCAAAGCAACGATCCACAAAAGACTTTCCCCCCCTTTGCAAACATACTCAGTGAACCCCTTCCCCCCTTGTGGGGGAAGGTTGGGATGGGGGGGTGATGCAGCGCCAGACTGTCGATGACTTGCGCTCTTTCGAGCGCGCGCTGCTTTCGCCGCGCCACCCCCCATCCAGCTCCGCCTAAGCTCGCTCGCGCTCGCTAAGGCTTCGCATCCTTCCCCCGCAAGGGGGGAAGGGTCTATTTCTTGGGTTTTGATATGCGATACTCAGCACGCATGCCGAGTACGACAAGATCGACGTGAGGAAGGTTCGCTATGGCGATTGAATTGAAGCCAATCCGCAGCACGGCGGATTACGAGGCTGCCTTGGCTGAAATCGAGCGGCTCTGGGGTGCAAAGGCGGCAACATCAAAGGGCGATCGGCTGGATATCCTGGCGACACTCGTCGATGCCTACGAGACGGCGCAATTTCCGTTCGAACAGCCTGACCCGATCGATGCCATCAAGTTTCGCATGGAGCAGATGGGCCTGACGCGACGGGACCTCGAGCCGTTGATCGGATCGCGGGCGCGCGTCGCGGAAATCCTCAACCGGAAACGCAACCTGTCGATCGAGATGATCCGCCGCCCGAATGAAGAGCTCGGCATTCCCGCCGAGATCCTGATTCAGCCGACCCGGTGCAGGAAGGCGGCCTGAGCCGACCCGGCAGCGGTCACAGCGGCTTCGGCGGGACCATCTCGAGCGTGCGGGCAGTGCCGCCGTCCTCGAACTCGACGCGAAGCTTCCAGCGCTGCCAGCTCTCGCGATAGAGCACCGGGTTGCCGATCTTCACCTTGGCGGTGCTGTCGACAACGGCGGCGATATAGCCGGATTGTCCGGACGAGAAGATCGGAAAGCCGATCCCGACGCCGGTGCCGATATGCCCCGAGGAGCCGCCGAACACCCCGACACCCACGCTGGGCCTGGGGCCGGCATCCGAGCGATGGACCTGCTTGTCGCGCTGGATGTCGTAGGCCGCGGTCTCGGCGCCGGTCGGATCGATCAGGACGACCCGCGCCGCCGGCAACGGATCGCGCACGGTCACTTCGATCACGGTCGGATCGCTGCCGAGGAAATGCGCGTCGGCGCCGTACGGCGCATTGCTGGATGTGCCGCTGCCAACGCCGCCATAGCCGCTGCCGCCGGCATTGCCGCTGGAGCAGGCGGCGAGCGCAAGGCACAGTGTGAGGACAGGAACGATCAATCCACGCATGGCGCCATTGTGCGCCCGCTCGGCGATGCCGCCAAGGCGGCATCCGAACACGCCCTCGTGAGGGCTGTGACGCAGGTCACAACATGACCAGCCTGCCTGCGGCGGCCCCCGCTCAGTTCGCCGGCTTGCCCAGCGTGTCGATCTCGCGCTGCAACTGTGTCCGCTCGTTCGATCCCTCCGGCAGCAGCGCCAGCACCTTCTGCCAGAGTACCTTCGCTTCGTCGGTGCGGCCGTCGGCGCGCGCCACCACCCCGGCATAGAACATCCCGAGCGGATTCTCCGGGTCGAGCGTACGGATGCGCTTCACCGCATCCGGGAACTCCGCTGGCAGGTTGGTGGCGAGATCCTTGCGCCCCTCGATCAGCGCGCCGGCATAGTCGAGCTGCACGTCGAGCCGCGCGGGCGCGCGCTTCGCCGCCTCGGCCCAGGCCGCGCGCGCCTCCTCGCGCTTCTCCAGCACGCCATAGGCGTTGGCGAGCTTGATCCAGCCGTCGACATTCTCCGGGTCCGCCTTCATTTTCGCGGCGAGGCGCTCGACCATGCTCTCGATGAAGGCCTGGCGCTGCTCGGGCGTCATCTGCGCCGCGGCGGCCATGTCGTCCGCGCTCGGCCCGGCATTGCCGCCGATCGCCGCGACACGCCCCGGCAGCTTCGCCGGATCCTTGCCGAGCTGCCGCGCCGCCTTGTCGATGTTCTCCGCGATCAGCGTGCGCAGCGGCGCCTCTGGCGGCAGCTCGCGCTCCAGTGCCAGCCAGTCGGTCAGCGCGCCCTCGACGTCGTCGTTCTGCGCCTTGCCGAGCGCGAGGAAGAAGCGCGCGGTGGGATCGGTCGGGTCGGCATTGAGCACGCGCCGCAGCGCCGCCTGCGCATCCGCGGTGACGCGGCCCTGCTCGGCCAGGATCGCGGCGTGGGCATATTGGCGAAGCAGGTCCGGCTCGCCGCGCCCGAGCGCCATCGCCTTGGCGAAGGAATCGGCCGCATCCTTCGCGCGCTCGACCGCAGCGTAGGCGCGGCCGAGATCGATCCAGCTCTGCGCATCGGATGGCGAGGCCGCGACCTTCGCCTCCAGCGCCTGGATCTCGGGCGAGGTGCGCTGGCGCTCCTCGGCCAACCGCTCCATCGCCGATTGCGACGGCAGATGCGGCGAGCCGAGCACGAGATAGAGGCCGAACCCCGCGAGCGGCAGGATGACCGCCATCGCGAGGGTCAGGCGATGGCTGGGCGGCCGCGCGGGCTGGAATTTCTCGCCCTCGTCCAGCGCCAGGATGCGGCGTTCGATCTCGATCTGCGCCGCCTTGGCCTGCTCGGCGCTGAGCAAGCCGCGCTGCTCGTCGCGTGTCAGCTCCGCGAGCTGGTCGCGATAGACTTCGAGCGCGAAAACGTCCTCGCTCTTGAACCTGCGGGTATCGAACAACGGCGCGGCGAGCGCCACCGCCGCACCCAGCGTCAGCAGCCCGGCGATGATCCAGAACAGGATCATGCCTCGCCGCCGTCGGCATTGCCGTGCAGCAGGCGCTCGACCCGGCTCTGCTCGTCGGCGGTGAGATCGCGCGGCCGCGCCGGCTCCTGCGCCCGCCGCCGGAAATAGAGCGCAACGCCGATGCCCGCGGCTACAAGAAGGGCGAACGGCCCGATCCACAGCACATAGGTCGACGCCTTGAAGGGCGGGTCGAACAGCACGAAGTCGCCGTAGCGCGCGACCAGGTAGTCGCGGATGTCCTGATCGCTCCTGCCGGCGGCGATCTGCTCGCGGATGATGCCGCGCACCTCGCGCGCGATGTCGGCGTCGGAATCGGCGACCGACTGGCTCTGGCACACCACGCAGCGGATCTCGCGCGAGAGGTCGCGCGCCCGCTGCTCGAGCTTCGGATCGGCGAGCTGCGCCTCCTGCGCCAGTGCGGGGGCGAGGCCGAGCCACAGCGCAGCCAGCAATGCCAGCGCCCGCCTCACTGCTTCGCCTCCGCGATCGCGGCGCTCACCTCGTCCTTCAGCGCGTCGTTCGTCACCGGTGCCGCGAGCCGGTAGCGCACGATCCCGTCGGCGTCGACCAGGAAGGTTTCCGGCACGCCCGTGATGCCGAAATCGATGCCGGTGCGCCCGTTCTCGTCCATCGCCGTCGCGGCATAGGGATCGCCAAGGTCGGCAAGGTAGCTGCGTGCCGCCGCCGGCTTGTCCTTCCACGCGATGCCGACGAAGGGCACGCCCAGCTCCGCGCTCAGCTGCTTGAGATAGGTATGCTCGGCGCGGCATGGCAGGCACCAGGACGCAAAGAAATTGACCGCCACCAGCTTGCCCTTGAAGGCGGCGAGGTCGACGCGCGGCGCACCATCCGCCAGCGCGGGCAGATCGAAAGCCGGCGCCGGCTTGCCGATCAGCGCCGAGGGCAAGGCGCTGGGATCTCGGCTGGGGTCGAGCCCGCGCCAGAGCGCCGCCACCAAGGCAGCGACGATGAGGACCGGCAGCAGGAACAGCAGGCGGCGCATGATGGATGCTCAGGCCTTCGCGATCTGCACGGCGCCGGCGCGCCCACGGGCGCTCATTGGCGCGCCGACGCGATAGCGCCGGTCGGAGAGGCTGGTGAGGCCGCCCATCACCATGATGAGGGCGCCGAACCAGATCCACGATACCAGCGGTTCGTGATAGACCCGCACGGTCCAGCCGCCCTTGCCGCCACCGGTCGTCACTGGATCGCCGATCACCGCATAGAGGTCGGCGAACGGGGTGGAGCGGATCGCGGCCTCGGTGGTCGGCATCGGCTGCACCAGGTATTGCCGGCGCTCCGGATAGAGGTCGGCGACGAACGCGCCGCCCCGGCTCACCGTGAAATGCGCGCGGTCGGCGAGATAGTTCTCCCCGCGCACGCCGCCGACGCTGTCGAGCCTGAAGTCATAGCCCTGCAAGCTCAGCGATTGACCGGGCTGCAGCACCTTGATGTTCTCGGTCTTCCATGCTGCCGCGCCGGTCATGCCGATGACCGCGATGGCGAGGCCGACATGGGCGAGGCTCATGCCATAGGCCGCGCGCGGGCTGTGGCGCAGGCGCGTCAAGATGCGGCCCGCCTTGCCCTCGAACAGATGGATGCGCTCCATGAACTCGATCGCAGTGCCGACCAGCAGCCAGATTCCGGCAAATAGGCCAAGCGGCGCCAGAATCGGCCCGTCGAACTTGATCCAGAGCGCGATCACCGCCGCGCCGAAGGCCGCGACGCCGGCGGCCACCAGGCGCTGCAGCGCGCCTTTGACGTCGCCGCGTTTCCAGCCCATGAACGGCCCGACCGCCATCACCAGCAGCAGCGGCAGCGCGAGCGGCACGAAGGTCGCGGCATAGAACGGCATGCCGACCGAGACGGTCTTGCCCGTGGTCAGCTCCAGCAGCAGCGGATAGAGCGTGCCAAGCAGCACGGTCGCGGTCATGGTCGCCAGCAGCAGGTTGTTCATCACCAGCGCGCCTTCGCGGCTGAGCGGCGCGAACAGCCCGCCGCCGCGCAGGGTCGGCGCGCGCACGGCATACAGGGTGAGCGGCACGCCGATCGCGATGGCGAGCAGCGCGAGGATGAAGACGCCGCGGGTCGGATCCTCGGCGAAGGCGTGCACCGAGGTGATGATGCCCGAGCGCACCAGGAAGGTGCCGAGCAGCGAGAAGCCGAAGGTCAGGATCGAAAGCAGGATGGTCCAGCTCTTGAGCGCGTCGCGCTTCTCGACCACCAGCGCGGAGTGCAGCAGCGCCGTGCCGATCAGCCACGGCATGAAGGAGGCGTTCTCCACCGGGTCCCAGAACCACCAGCCGCCCCAGCCGAGCTCGTTGTAGGCCCACCAGGAGCCGAGCGCGATGCCGCCGGTGAGGCAGGTCCAGGAGAGCAGGCACCAGGGCCTGACCCAGCGCGCCCAGGCCGCATCGACCTTGCCGTCGATCAGCGCGGCGACCGCGAAGGAAAACACGATCGAGAACCCGACATAGCCGAGATAGAGCATCGGCGGGTGCATCGCGAGGCCGGGATCCTGGAGCAGCGGGTTGAGCTCGTTGCCCTCCAGCGGCGCGGGATGCAGCCGCGCGAACGGGTTCGAGGTCAGCAGCATGAACAAAAGGAACCCGACCGAGATCATGGCCTGGACGCTGAGCGTGCGCGCCTTGAGGCGCGGCGGCAGGTTCCCGCCGAACAGGGCAACCAGGCCGCCGAAGATGGTGAGGATCAGCACCCACAGGAGCAGCGAGCCCTCATGGTTGCCCCAGGTGCCGCTGAGCTTGTAGATCAGCGGCTGCTGGGAATGCGAGTGCTCCGTCACGATCGCGACCGAGAAGTCGGAGCTGGCGAAGGAATACATCAGCGCCAGGAACGAGAGCGCGACGAAGCCGAACTGCGCCAGCGCCGCCGGCTTCGCCAGCTGCATCCACGGCCGGATGCCGCGCGCCGCCCCGATCATCGGCAAGCTGGCCTGCGCCAGCGCCATGACGAGCGCCAGGACGAGTGCGTAGTGGCCGAGCTCGGGGATCATGTGTGCTGCTCCCAAAGGCGAATCCCTTCCCCACTTGCGGGGGAAGGATGCGAAGCCTTAGCGAGCGCGAGCGACCCCCGGGTCGCAAGAGCCCGGGGGTGGATGGGGGGTAGCGCGGCGATAGCCGCGCGCGCTCGCCAGCGCGTCCAGTGTCGAGGCCAGCGCGCGGGGTCACCCCCGCCCGCCATCCCAACCTTCCCTCGCAGAGATGCAAGGCAATCGTATGTATTGACAGCAGTCCAAGAGGACGTCCCCTCGCCCCTTGCGGGAGAGGGATACGGAGGCTTAGCGAACGAAAGTGAGCTTAGCCGGAGTCGGGTGAGGGGTCGCGCCCCCCGCGGGCGAATGTCCGCATTCGCGGACGGGGCGCGCAGCGCGCAAGCGCTGAAGAAAATGTGCTCTGGCTCTGACATCTTGGCGCTCTTGCGAGCGCGCGCAGCTTTCGCCGCGCGACCCCTCATCCAACTGCGCCTAGGCTCAGCTTCGCTTCGCCAAGGCTCCGTATCCTTCTCCCGCAAGGGGAGAAGGGACTACTTTTCTGGTTTCCCATGTCAAATTCGATCACCCTGCTCCGAACCCGGCACAAGCGCCTCCGCCCTGTGAATTCAGACCCTAGCATTTTTGCTCGAATGCGAGAGGTCCTTCACACCCTGTTCACGATGCTTCTTCACCTCTCCTTGAGGGCGGGCCCGCCACACGGACGCCGAACGCGCGTAGCGGGGGATTCCGGCAGAGGGATCGGCCAGAGGAGATCGACATGCCTCGATTGAGCAGGAAACAGCGTCTCATCCGCACCACGGCCTGGGCGGCACTTGCGATGGGCTCGGTGCTCGCACCATGGCACCTGTCCACCGACGGCAACCTCATGCACCTCGCCCTGAACGCGGCCTACGCCGAAGGCGATGGCGACGGTGGCGGCGAGGGCGGCGGTGATGGTGGCGACGGTGGCGGCGATGGCGGCGGCGAGGGTGGTGGTGGCGACGGCGGCGACGGCGGCGGCGGTGATGGAGGCGACGGCGGCGAGGGTGGCGAAAGCGGCGACCACGACGGCGGCGACAGCGGCGAAGGTGGCGAGCACGACGGCGGCGAGAGTGGTGGCGACGGCGACCACCATGACGGCGAGGATGGCGACCACGAGGACGACGGCGACGAGCATGAATC
>DASSBF010000091.1:0-7460 GCA_035699005.1 Dongiaceae bacterium | reverse complement strand
CAGCGCGTCCAGCCATTTGCGCCGGATGCCGCCGCTCTCCTCGTCCACCAGCAGCGCCGAGCCGATCTTGACGATCAGGCGCCTGGCGCCGGCAAGACTGGCGGCGGTGCGGCGCCTCTCGGTCATTGCGCCGCCTCGATGGCGGTCTTCTTCTCGTCCGCTTCCTTCGCGCGCGTCTCCTGGATCACGGCATAGGCGCGGCGCAGCAACTCGGTCGTGCCGATCTTGGCCGCGCCGGAGATCGCGAGCACGGGCGATGGCGCACTCTTGGCGCGGCTCTTCTTGAGCTTGGCCGCTTTCATCAGCGCCCTGGTCTTTTCCTCGATGTCTTCCTCGGTCAGCGCATCGCACTTGTTTAGGCAGAGGATCTCCGGCTTCGCGGCCAATACCGGCGAATAGGATTTGAGCTCGGCGCGGATGGTCCTGTAGGCCGCCGCCACGTCGTCTTGCGTGCCGTCGACCAGGTGGACCAGAACGCCGCAGCGCTCGACATGGCCGAGGAACCGCGTGCCGAGGCCGGCGCCCTCGTGCGCGCCCTCGATCAGGCCGGGAATGTCTGCCAGCACGAACTCCTTCTCATCGACATGCACGACGCCGAGCTGCGGATGCAGCGTGGTGAAAGGATAGTCCGCTATCTTCGGCTTGGCGCGCGTCACCGCCGCGAGCAGCGTCGACTTGCCGGCGTTGGGCAGGCCGACCAGCCCGGCGTCGGCGATCAGCTTCAGCCGCAGCCAGACCCAGCGCTCCTCGCCCGGCCAGCCCGGTGTCGAGTGACGCGGCGCCTGGTTGGTAGAGCTCTTGAAATGGGCGTTGCCGAAGCCGCCGTCGCCGCCCTTGGCCAGCGCCACGCGCTGTCCGGGCTTGGTCAGATCGAACAGCAGCGTCTCCTTGTCCTCGTCGAAGATCTGCGTGCCGACCGGCACGCGCATCACGATGTTCTCGGACTTGGGCCCGGAGCGGTTCTTGCCCATGCCGTGATGGCCGCGCCGCGCCTTGAAATGCTGCTGGTAGCGGTAGTCGATCAACGTGTTGAGGTTGGGGGCCGCCTCCACCACCACGTCGCCGCCGCGCCCGCCGTCGCCACCGTCCGGCCCGCCGAACTCGACGAACTTCTCGCGATGAAAGCTGACGCACCCGGCACCGCCGTCGCCGCTCTTCACGAAGATCTTGGCCTCGTCGAGGAATTTCATGGCTCGCACTCTATTTTCGTCTGCAGTCCCCTCCCTCAAACCAGGGGAGGGCTAGGGAGGGGGAAGCCGCGTCTCCGCGGCAGAAAGTCATCGCTCGCTTCCCCCACCCCAACCCTCCCCCACGTTGGGGGAGGGGGAACAAAACAAAAAGGGGAACGGCGCGATCGCCATTCCCCTTGGTCCTCTCGTGAATGGCCGCGCTGGGGTGTCAGCCCCGCGCCGATCGCATTCAGTTGGCCGGCTTCACCGAAACGAAGGTGCGGCCGCCGCTCGAGTGCTTGAACGATACGGTTCCGTCGGCCTTGGCGAACAGGGTGTGGTCCTTGCCCATGCCGACATTGGCGCCGGCGTGGAATTTGGTGCCGCGCTGGCGCACCAGGATGTTGCCGGCGAGCACATCTTCCGCGCCGAACTTCTTGACGCCGAGGCGCCGGCCCGCGGTGTCGCGGCCGTTGCGGGATGAACCGCCTGCTTTCTTGTGTGCCATGGCTCGAACTCCCTAGGCGGCGTTGATGTCGGTGATACGCAGCACCGTCTGGAGCTGCCGGTGGCCGCGCTTGCGGCGGTAGTTGTGGCGGCGGTTCTTCTTGAAGATCAGGACCTTGTCGGCCTGGGCCTGGTCCAGCACCTTGGCCAGCACGGAAGCGCCCCGCACCAGCGGCGCGCCGACCTTCAGGTTGGAATCCTCGCCCACCATCAGGATCTCGTTGAAGGTCACGTCGGCACCGGCCTCGGCTTCCAGCTTCTCGACCAGAATGACGTCGTTCTTGGCGACCTTGTATTGCTTGCCGCCGGTCTTGATCACTGCGAACATGATGTCCCGCCTCGATCTCTCCCGTCGGGCGAAAGCCGCCCTCGGGGCAAAAAACAGGGGCCGCCTGCCCGGCTTTCCGGGGCGGCCCTTCCAAGGCGCGGGAATATACAAGCCAAGCCCGCACTGTCAACCCTGCTTCGCCGAGGCGTTGCACGGCTGCGCCGATCCCAACTATCTGTAAAACAATGCTTATTTCCTGATCGGGACGGGCATGTCGATGCGCAGGGTCTTGGTCACCGGCACCGCCGTGGTGCCCTTGGCCTCCAGGCCGATGACGGAGAGGGCGCCGGTCGCGGCATTCATCACGGCGGCGAGGCGCGTCAGTCGGTTGAGCACCGGCGGCCGCAGCCAGCCGAAGCCCTGGCTCATGCCGGCCTGCGTGGCGGACGCGCGCAGGGAATGCCAGCGCCCCTCGCTGTCGATGCCGCGCGGCCGGCCGCGGCGCCATTGGCTGTTCAGCCAGTGGTTCGCCATCACCTCGTTGCCTTCGAACACGAACGCGCTCTCCTCCTGGCGCTCGATCACGCAGGCTTCGCCGTTGGCTCCGGCGATCGCGAACAGGGCGGGCAGGGCGATCGGCGTGTCGCGCAGCACCTCCACCGCCTCGTCGAAGGTGCTGCAGGTCTCGAACGCGAGGCGCAGCACGTGGGTCGGCGGCAGCGCGCGTGTGCCGTTGACCTTGAGGCGGTCGATCAGCCAGTCGATCGGCAGGACATAGGCGTGCCGCCGCAGGGGCGCCTGGTTGAGCGCGGCGGCGAAGCGGCCGGGCGCGAGCGCCGTCAGCACGCCGACGAAGCCCGGCCAGGTGACGTTGAGCCATGACCCCGCGGGGCTGCGATGGCGCGCGACCACCACCTCGCGCCCCATGCCGTCCAGCCGCCAATCCAGCGCGCGCATCATCAGCGGCGCGACCGCCGCGGTGGTGCAGGCCCACTCGTAGCTGAGGTTCAGCGCATGCACGCCGGCACCGGGCAGCCGCTCCGCGATGTGCTCGATCTCCGGCAGGTAGGGCGAATCGTTCCGCTCGATCCATCGACGGGAGCGCCGGTCGAGCCAGGAGACGACCGGTGGCGTATACGTGCGCCGCGCGATCGCGGCCAGCCGCCGCGCGCCGATGGCCGAGAGGTCGAACAGCCGCCCCGCGCCGCCCTCGTCGCAATCGATGAGCGGGATCTCGGGCAGCTGCGCGTCTGGGCCGCGGTGGCGCATGTTGCTATTGATGCTCTGACGCGACCAAGAAACTGTACAGCGCTCCTCCCCCCCTTGTGGGGGAAGGTTGGGATGGGGGGTGCCGCCGCACGACCGCAGGGGTGGAGCAATGGAGCGTCTGACAACACGGCGCCGCGCAGATTGCTTGCCTCCAACGATCGTGCGGCGCCGCCGCCCATCCACCCCCGGGCTCTTTCGACCCGGGGGTCACGCCGTTCGCTAAGGCTCCGCATCCTTCCCCCACGAGGGGGGAAGAGGAGTTCTGTATGGCTAGACCCATCATGTACGCTTGTCCTCTCAGCGGATCACTTGATCTCGACCCAGCCGCCCTCGACGTCGGAGCGGAACAGGGCGTCCAGGATGCGCATGTTCTGGATCGCGTCCTCGATGCCGTAGGGCAGGGCCTTGCCTTCCAGAACCGCGAGCGCGAAGGCCTCCGCCTGCTCCGCATACTGGTCGCAGGGCGCGATCGTCTCGCGCCGGGCGGAGCTGCGGTCGAGCGCCTTGCCGGCGTCGACCAGGATGGTGGTCGCCTCGCCCTGCGGCGCGTTGAACGGGATGACGATCTCGACCCGTCCCTTGGTGCCGAGGGCCTGCACGCTCTGGAACGGCACGAGCTGGGTGGAGCAGGTGAAATTGAGGTGCCGCCCGTTCCCGAAATCGACCAGCGCGCCGGCCAGGCGGTCGGTCCGGAAGCTGGGGTCGCGCTCGATCACGGAGACGACGCGCTTCGGCTCCGACCCGAACAGGAAGCGCGCGCCGACGATCGGATAGCAGCCGATGTCGAGGATGCCGCCGCCGCCGATGTCGGCCTTGTTGCGCACGTTCGCTGGATCGATGTTGTGGTACGAGAAGACGACGTTGACGCTCTTCAGCTCGCCGATCTCCCCGCTCCGCACGATCTCGCGCGCGCGCAGCCATTGCGGATGGAAGCGCACCATGAAGGCTTCCATCACGATGCGGTCCCGCGGGCACTGGCGAAGCTGCTCGGCCTCCGCCGCGGTGATCGCGACCGGCTTCTCGCACAGCACATGCTTGCCGGCCCTGGCGGCCTGCAGCGTCAGCGGCACGTGCAGATGGTTGGGGAGGGGGTTGTAGACCGCGTCGACGTCGGGGTCGGCCAGCAGCTCGTCATAGGAGCCATAGGCCCTCGGGATGCCGAGCCTCGCCGCGGCTCCTTGCGCGCGCTTCAGGTCGCGCGAGCCGATCGCGACCACTTCCGAATGCGGCGAGCGCTGGATGCCCGGGATCACCTTCTTGAGGCCGATGTCCGCTGTGCTGATGATGCCCCAGCGCAGGCGGCGGCCCGGTTGCGGTTGAGCGTCCATGGCGTGGTTCCTCCCGGCGGCGGCGGACCCGCCGCGCCTTCCGGCCCGACTATGCCACAGATGCGACGGGGGGTGCCAAGCCCCTACGCCACGGCTACCTTGTGGCTGGGAATGCGCGCGATCTCCGCTGCCAGCGTCTTCTCGGCCTTCCAGAGATCGTGTGCGCCCTGCATGCGCAGCCACAGCGCCGGCCCGTTGCCGCAGAACTTGCCCAGCCGGACGGCCATTTCGGGCGTCACCGCGATTTCTCCGGCCAGCAGGCGGTGAAGGTTCTGGCGCGACACCCGCAATTCCACCGCCGCAGCCTTGACCGACAGGTTGAGCGCCGGCAGCACGTCCTCGCGCAACAGGGCGCCGGGATGCGTAGGCTGCCGATCGGGGGTCTTGCCAATCCTGATTTCCTTACTGCTCATCGTTTCCTCGCTAATGATATTGCTCCAGGTCGACAGGCCACGCGTCGCCATCCTCGAATTCAAACGTGATGCACCAAGGGCCGCTAACATGAACGCTGTACCGTTTCGGCCTGCCTCGCAGGGCGTGAAAGTCAAATCCCGGCAGGTTCATGTCATTGGGGACGCCTGCCGCATCGAGGGCGTCGAGCCGCCTCACGATGCGTTCCCGGAGCGTCGCGTCCACCTTGGCGCTGGCTCCCGACCCGAACAAGTCGGCCAGGCCCTTGTGGCGGAAGCTCCTGATCATGAGGGACTGTAGCGCGTCATGCGACATGTGTAAATCAGAGTGCTACACAGGTAGACACCGAGCAATAGATGCCTGCCTGGACAGCGTTGTGGAGGCGCCGCGCCGATCTGCGGCCGGAAGCACAGCGTGGAAGGAGGGGCGCTGGCGAGCGATGGGGGGCAAAAGCCGCCGATTCCCGGAGTTTGGAGCAGTCTTGCAGGTTTCGGCCGCCGTCGCTATTGTCCGGCCGCTTTCAGTCGGACCACATCCTTCGTGCGGAGAGGTGCCGGAGTGGTCGATCGGGGCGGTCTCGAAAACCGTTGTACCCTTGCGGGTACCGTGGGTTCGAATCCCACCCTCTCCGCCATCCTGCTTCGCGCGCAGCGCTGCGCAGGACGGGTCTGCAATCAGGAAAATCGGAGCGAGCCGTGGCCCGCAAGAAGCAGCCGGTCGTCAATTTCGCGATGTTCGACGTGTTCTACCAGGACGGCACCCGCACCTCTCATCGCAAGGTGCCGGCCGCCGAGCCGCACGAGGCGGATTACGAGGCGCGCGTCAAGGCGGTGATCGAATCCCAGGACCGCGAGATCGCCGAGAAATCCGGCCGGCCGAGAGGGCCGATCAAATCGATCGTCAAGTCGGCGGGGCAATAGCCGCTGCGGACCGCGGCAGGCAAAACCACCGGCGGATGGCCGCCTTGGTCCACGCCGCGCCGGAATCAGGCCGAGATGTGCAGGTCGCGGGATTTGCCGCTTTTCGAATTTGGGGCGGACCTATCATCGCGCTCCGCCCGCTCGTCGACCGGCTGAGCAGCGAACTTGCGGACGTCGCTCACGATTTCCCAGAGCCATCGCGGGTTTCGGAAGGCGATCTCCAGCACGACGGCCAGCAGGCCGCAGGCCATGAACGCGACGGCGATGAACTGCAATAGATCGAAAGTGACCATTTGAGGAACTCCTCCGGCGATCACTGCACCCTCGCAGTGGCTGGAACATGGGATCGGCCTGCTCCCGCCGCCGTGATCTCGATCACAGGTGTCCTATTGACGGGCCCTTTTCCCCGCCCCCACGATCGGGCGGCCACCCGCATCCGCTGTTTGCGTTCGAGCCGACGGGAAGCCATGCCCTCAAGCGCGTGGAGGGCAGGCAGGTGGATTTCGGTCGTTGCGACCCCCACCCTCTTTGCCGCTACGCGACGACCTTCTTCGTCCACGCCGCCAATGCATCCAGCATCTCGCGCCGCACGTCCGCATCCTTGCGGCCGGTCCTGGCGGGGACGTGGAAGGAGTGGTCGGCGTCCTCGAACAGTTTCAAAGCGGCGCGTTTGCCGAGGCGATCTACCAGCGGCCGCAGCAGCGAAAGCTCGGCGAGCGCGTCGCGCGTGCCTTGCAGGAACAGCATCGGAATCTTCACATCGGACAGATGCTCGGCGCGATCGTCCGACGGCTTTCCGGCCGGATGCAACGGGAAGCCGAGGAACGCCAGGCCCCGCACGCCCGGCAGCGGCGACTTGGCCTGCGCCTGCGAGGTCATGCGGCCGCCGAACGAACGCCCGCCCGCGATCAGCGGGAGCTTCGTTTCACCGGCCTTGGCCACCGCGGCGCGAACAGCGGCATGGCACAGGGCGGGCGGGTCCGGCCGCTTCGAGCCCCGCTCCATGTATGGAAATTGATAGCGCAAGGTGGCGATGCCACGCTCTCCGAGCTCGACCGCGACAGTCTCCATCGCGGGATGGGTCATGCCGGCACCCGCGCCGTGAGCCAGCACATAGCACGCGTGAGCCCGCGGCGGCGCGATCAGCAGCCCCGAAACCCGATGCGCGGCATCGACGGCGAGGGTGATCCTTTGTGCGGCTGAGGACGCCACCGATCGGTCCCGCGTCGGGCTAGGCCGCGCCGCCTGCATCGGAGCCGCCGAACCGGACCGCGCTCCTCGCCCGCGCCTTCGCGGCTTCGGCATCGCGGTCGCGCGGGGCCGCATTGGTGACGAGCGAATCCAGCAGCACGCGCGCCGCCTGCGACACCTCATCGACCGCGCGGTTGAAGGCAGGCTCGTTCGCCTTGGATGGCCGCGTGAACCCGCTCAGCTTGCGCACGAACTGGATCGCGGAGGCGCGGATCTCCGCCTCGGTCGCGGGCGGCTTGAAATTGTAGAGCGTCCGAATGTTTCGGCACATGGGAGACCTCGTCATATGGCCTGGCCCAGTGTCACATGGCGACGGCGCCGCTTTCAAGCAAGGGAG
>DASSBF010000090.1:0-49223 GCA_035699005.1 Dongiaceae bacterium | reverse complement strand
GCCGGCGCTGTGCGCCCTGATGGCGCCGAGTCCGGTCTCCTACCTGCGTCTCGGCCCGCACCATTGGAGCTGCGGCTACAACGCGTTCGGCGTGCAGAACCGCGAAGCCGCGATCCGCGTCTGCCCGTCACCCCAGCGCGACCTCGCCAAGCGCAGCAAGGCCTTCAATCTGGAGATCCGCATTCCCGACGCCACCGCCAGCCCATATCTGGTGATCGGCGCACTGGTCAATGCGGGTCTTGCGGGAATCCGCGAAGAGTTGGCACTGCCACAGGCACTGGATCGTGATCCGGCGGAGCTGACAGAGGATGAACGCAAGCAACTCAACATCATCGCCTTGCCCTCCTCGCTCGATCAGGCGCTGGATGCGCTGGAAGGGGACAGTCTGGTCAAGTCCTGGCTGCCGCCGACCCTGTACGGCGCCTATACGGCGGTGAAGCGGATCGAGTTCGCAATGTTCGCAGGCCAGGATGCCGACCATATGTGCCGGCGCTATCACGATGCCTACTGAGATCGTCATCGACCTCCCGTTGATCGACCATCACTGCCACGGCGTGTCGCCGGCCGAGCTGGACTACAAGGCGTTCCAGGCGATGTTCAGCGAGAGCTACCTGCCGCCGCCACCCGGCACCAGCGAGTTCCAGAAGCCGCTTGGGCTGGTGATCCGCCGGTTCTGTGCGCCGGTGCTGGATCTGGAGCCGCTGGCCGGCGGCGAAGCCTATGTCGCGCGGCGGCTGGAGCTGGGCGCAGCGGAGGTCAACCGGCGGTTCCTCGCCGGCAGCGGCCTCGACAGCCTGCTGGTGGATACCGGTCATCGCTCCGATGCCATTCTCACCTGTCAGGGCATGGCGGAAGCGGCGGGCAGGCCGGCGCACGAAATAGTGCGCATCGAAGCCGTGGCGGAGGAGGTGGCGAAAAGCGGTGTATCTGCCGGCGACTTCCCCGATGCTTTCGCGGCGGCGCTCGAGGCGCGGGCCAGGGAGGCCGTCGGGATCAAGACCATCGTCGCCTACCGCACCACCTTCAGGATCGACCAGAGCGCGCCGGCCAAGGCGCAAGTGGTCGGCGCGGCCGGAGACTGGTTCCGCAAGGCGGCCGAGACCGGGCGCTGGCGCCTTGAGAACAGCGTCGTCGTGCGCCATGGCCTGTGGGTTGGCGCGGAGCTGTGCCGCGCGCGCAAGCTTCCCCTGCAGGTCCATGTCGGGTTCGGCGATCCGGACATCCACATGCATGCCTGCGACCCGACACACTTCAGCGACTTCATCGCGGCGATGGAAAAATGGCAGGTGCCGGTGACACTGCTGCATTGCTACCCATTCCAGCGCGAGGCGGGCTGGCTGTCGGAGATTTTCCAGAACGTCTACTACGACGTCGGCTGCGTGCAGAACTATACCGGGCCCAGCTCGGCCGACATTTTCGGCGAGGCGCTGGAGATGGGGAAGTTCACCAAGCAGCTCTACTCGTCGGACGCCTTCGGCCTGTCGGAGCTCTATTATCTCGGCCAGTTGCTGTTCCGGCGCGGCGTGAAGCAGCGCCTCGACCGCTGGATCGCGGAGGATTATTGCACGGTGAAGGAAGCCGACGAGATCGTGCGCCTGATCGCCAGCGGCAACGCGCGGCGGATCTATCCGATGGGAGGCTGACTATTCGATCGCATCGCACCCACTCCGTCATGGCCGGACCAAGCACGACCATGACGACAAGAGAAGAATCGGTAGCACGAGGCTTGCATGACGCAAACACTTAGCCGCGAAGTCCCCCTCGTCCCTGCGCAGTCGGCGCTGCTGTTCATCGACGTGCAGAACTTCTCGGCCAAGCGCGAGGGGACGGAGTTCCGCGACATCCCGGAGACGGAGTTCCAGGCCAAGTATGGCTGGTATTTCCGCGAGCTCACGGCGCGCGTCGTCCCGAACATGCAGCGCCTGCAGGCGGCGTTCCGCAAGGCCAAGCTGGAAGTGCTCTATACCACGATCGAAAGCCTGACGCTCGACGGGCGCGACCGCAGCCTCGACTACAAGATCACCGGCTTCAATGTTCCGAAAGGCTCGTGGGACGGCGAGGTGATCGACGAGCTCGCGCCGGGCGATGACGAGATCTGCCTGCCCAAATCCTCCTCCAGCGTGTTCGTCTCCACCCATATCGACTACCTGCTGCGCAACCTCGGCGTGAAGCAGCTCGTCATCAGCGGCCTCGTCACCGACCAGTGCGTGGAATCGGCGGTCCGCGACGCCTGCGACCTCGGCTACCTGGTGACGGAGGTGACCGATGCCTGCCTGACCTACAGCCAGGAGCGCCACGACAATTCGCTGCGCGCCATCAAAGGCTATTGCCGCCAGCGCACGACCGACCAGGTGATCGCGGAGCTCGCATGACCTACGCGCCGTTTCCGCTGGTCGAGATCTCCGGCCGCCCCTACGAGCGCGGCGTCGGCTATGGCCGCGCTGCCACGGATCGCATCAAGCGCAGCGTGCGGCTCTATGCGGACCAGATGCGCGGCATGGGGTTCGGCTGGGACGAGGTGCGTGCGATCGTCAGCGAATTCGTGCCGGCGATGGAGGCTTATGCATCCGATCTGGTCGAGGAGATGCGGGGCATTGCCGCCGGCGCGGAATGCGGGTTCGAGGAGATCGCGCTGGTCAACTGCCGCACCGAGGTGGTGCAGATCGGCGAGCGCCGCGCCGGCGCTCGGGAGGCGAAGGACGGCTGCACCGGTGCGATCGTGCTGCCGGAGGCGAGCGCCGACGGCAGGCTGATCCATGCGCAGAACTGGGACTGGAAACCGGAATGCGTGGAAACCGCCATCGTGCTGCGCGTGCATCGCGAGGACGGCCCGGACCTGGTGACCTTCACGGAGGCGGGCGGGCTGGCGCGCAGCGGCTTCAATGCGCTGGGGCTCGCCATCACGGCGAACTATCTGGAGTCCGACCGCGATTTCCGGGAGCTCGGCATCCCGTTGCCGCTGATCCGCCGCCGCTTCCTGGAGAGCCGGCATCTGGCCGATGGAATCAGGATCGTCGCGACCACGCCCAAATCCATCGCGAACAACATGATGCTGAGCACGGCCGAGGGCTTCGGGATCGATTTCGAGTGCGCGCCGGACGAAGCCTTTGCGCTCTATCCGGAGGATGGAATGCTGGTCCATGCCAATCATTGGACCAGCCCGGTTGCCCTGTCGAAGCTCAAGGACGCCGGCATCGACAGCGTGCCGGACAGCTACTATCGAGACTACCGCGTGCGCCAGGCGCTCCGGCGCAAGGGCGGCCGCATTGCCATCGACGATGTGAAGAGCGCGTTGTTCGACGATTTCGCCACGCCATACGCCGTGTGCCGGCCGCCGCACCAGTACGGCCCGAGCCGCAGCATCTCCGCGACTGTCGCGATGATCGTGATGGAGCCGGCACTCGGTCGGATGCAGATCGCGCCGATGCCCGCGCTGAACCGAGGATTCACGACCTATACCCTCGATATGGAGAAGGGGCCGCGGCCCGACTAGCGCCGGCGCGCGCGAGAATCCTCAGAATCGCTTTCACGGTAGCTTCACGGTGACTGTGCCCCAATGTGCCGGCAAGTACGGAGAAGGGGCTCCCATGAACGCATCCAGGATCATCGCGCGAGCGATTCGAGTGCCTTCGGGCTGTTCGCGCTTCGCCAGCATCTCATCATGCAACGCCGCCGTGGCATGGAGGACACCATGCTGACCGCGCTCATCCTGGTCTGTTCGATCGCGATCACGCCCGATCTTGCGGACTGCAATCCTGCCACCGCACGAATCGTCATGCGGACACCGGAATCCTATGCCAACCCGGTCACCTGCGCCATGCACGGGCAGGCCTATCTGGCGGAGACGGCAGTCGGGCAAGCTCTGTACGAGAGTGACCGCGTCAAGGTCGTGTGCATGCGGCCCGAACAGGCCGACGAAACCATCGCGGATCTCGAGAAAAAGTAGACGGCAGTCAGGCCTCCGGTGCGATCCGCTCGGCCAGCAGCCAGCCGGCCGGGATCGCCACGCAGGACGCCGCGACGACCAGGAACATTGTCGCGAGCGAGCTTGTCGACGCGATGAAACCGAGCACCGGCGGGCTGGCAAGATAGCCCGCGTAGCCGAATGACACGACGAACGCGATGCTCGATCCGGGCGAGCGGGTGCGGCCCGCTGCGCTGATCAGGATAGGAACGACGTTGGAGAGGCCGACGCCCACGAGGGCAAAGCCGGCCGCGACCGGCAGGTCGCCGGTCAGGGAAACCGCCAGCACGAACCCGATCACCGTCAGGAACCCGCTGGCCACCATGACCGTGCGTTCGCCGAACCGCAGGCGCATCCAGTCGCCTGACAGCCGGCACAGCGCCATGGTGGCCGAGAATGCCGCATAGCCCCAGCCGGCACGCTCGATGTCCGCGCGGACTTCGCTGCTGAGGAACAGGGAGCTCCAGTCCCGGACCGCTCCCTCTGCCGAAAAGCACAATGCGGTCAGGGCGGCGATCACCAGCGTCATGCGGCCGACGGCCCATCGCCGGGCCGGCTTCCCGCCCTGCTGGCGGAGCGGGATCAGCCTGTGCTGGCAGGTCAGGAACAGGATCGCGAGGCCGGCGTCGAGCACCAGCGCCTGGACGAGGTCTGAGGTGACCGCCAGCATCCAGCCGGCGGCGGCCGCGCCGATCAGCCCGCCGATGCTCCACATGCCGTGGAACGAGGCCATGACGCGCCAGTTCATGCGCATTTCGACATCGGCGGCGTAGGCGTTCATCGCCACATCCATGAGCCCGCCGGCGGCGCCGAACAGCAGCAGCCCGGCGACAAATACCGGCCAGCCGGAAGCGACACAAAGCACGACGTAGGTCGCGAGGAACAGTGCCAGAGTGAGGCGGACGAGCGGACCGGCGCCGTATTTCGAGATCAACAATCCGCTGAACGCCATGGCGGCGACGGAGCCGATGCCCATGCCCAGCAGCATCAGGCCGAACGTGCCTTCATCCGCATCCAGGCGGCCGATCGCGTGCGGAACCTGCGCGGCCCATCCGCCGAAGATGGCGCCATTGACGAAGAACGTGGCCGCCGTCGGGAACCAGAAGCGCGAGGCCGAGTGGACGAACTGCGGGCTGAGCAACGGCGATCCTGACGGAGGTGAACGTGCGCGCGAAGCATGAGTGCCGCGGACCTTCCCACGGACGACAGGGCGGCAAGACGAAGTGTACTATTCGTCGGAGCCCATCACCCAATCTTGAATTGATGGGTTTATCGCATCCGGCGTCGCGACGCGATGGCTGCCTCGGCCGTGCGACGGTTCGCTCGCGCTATTGTCCGCTCCACGGCGTCAAGACGCCGATCTTCGCGGCACGCTGCTCTTCCGGCGACAGCTTGTAGTTGTTGCCATAGGGCGTGGATTCGAACGAGCCGTATGTCGGGTTGGGCAGCACGATCCAGTCATGGCCCCAGCGCGCCTCGTTCGCCTCGAACACCTTCAGGCGGTCCTCCTCGGTTCCTTTGTAGGCATCGGTGAAGTCGCCGAAATTGTCGCCGAGGCAAAGCAGGATGCGATAGTGCCTGGCGATGGCGGCGCGGCGCGTGCCCTTGGCGGAACCCCAATCGGGCTGTTCCTTGGCGCTGAGAATGGTATCGATGTTGCCGCCCATCGCGAAGCCCAGCTTTTTCATGCTCTCGCGCGTCGGCTCTTCTTCCTCCTTGGTGCGGTTCGAGACATAGAACACCCGGACGCCTTTGGACTCGGCGTACTGCGTAAACTCGACCGCGCCGGGGATCGCCGGCGAGGTCTCGGAGTTCACGAACTGCGTCCAGGTCTTGGGGCTGAAGCTCGTGCCCTTCACCACGTTCCAGGCCTGATAGCCGGAATTGTCGAGCACGGTCTCGTCGATGTCGAGAATCACCGCCGGCGACAGGTTCCGGTAGTCGCCCTTCTGCTCGGCAGGCGCCGCCGTCCAGTTCTTGTCGGCCAGCGCCTGATCGAGCCGGTAGCGCGCGAGCGCAAAGATGGAGAGGGTATTTCCCTTGTATTCGACCGAGCGCTGCATCCACAGCACCGCATTCAGATTGTCGTTTGGCTGGGCATCCTGCGCGAGCGCGGGAAGCGCAGGCGACAAGCCGAGGCACACAACCATGGCTGCCAGCGCACGAAGGCGGACTGCAATCATGACGACCATCTCCCCTGTCACGTCGAAGGAAGCGACAATCATAGGAAGGATATCATGCCGATGGCAAGGCGCTGGCCGGCGCGCCGCACTGTGCATCGAGCCTGCACGGCTTCGCGGGGCGATGGCGCCCATCAGAAGGCGCGGCCTGCCGCCGCAGGGAAATCGGCGGCAGGCCGGAGCCTTAGAAGTCAGTCGGCCCGGAAGAAGTACGGGTCAAGCACGCGAACCTCGGTGATCTTGTCCACCGGGATCTTGGTGCGCTGCGCGGCCTTGCGGATCGAATCCGCATTCGGCCCGTCATAGACGCAGAAGCTCTTCTTGCGGTCCGGGGTGAAATAGGAATGGACCCAGGTCACCCCCTCCTTGGCGTTCTCCGAAACCACGTTGAGGCAGACCTGGGCGCCCTCCGCGTTCTGCGGAAGCCCGAGTCCGTCGGGGAAGGTGCGTTCGACGAGATAGCGTGGCATGTGTGCCTCTCCTTATGGCCGATGTTGCATTTGCTAGCGGTGGACATATCGGTACCAAATCGGCTGCCCGTAACCCGGACCGTCGAGTCCGACGTCTATGAGCAAGTGGTCCGACAAGCTGTCCAATGTTCTCCGGCGCGGCGGCAGCTTGAAGGGCAGCGACCGCCGGATGCCCAGAGCAAGCCTTTCGAGCAGCGACGGCCGTACCGCGCGTCCGCCGGTACGCGTCGCAGTTCCTATCGGGTCCAACGTCCTGTCTCCCGTTGGTTACCCGCGCAGCAACCCAGAGATGCAGCAGAACCCGGGCGGCCAAAAGCCAGGAAAATGACATTGAAGGGTGGCGATCGTGCCAACACGCGAATGTTGCTGGAGTGGCACATTCGATCGGTGGTATTTATGGAACATCAAATAAAATCTGTGGAGTCCCCATGCTGGACGTGACGATCGTCTTGGTGAACGACGGCTACGCATCGACCTCCATCGGTCCGATGGAGGTGTTCTACGCCGCCGGCCGGATGTGGAACGTGCTGGAGGGACACGGCGCGGAACCGAAATTCCGCATCTCGGTCGCCTCGATCGACGGCGCGCCGGTGACCAGCGCGTACGGCCTCAGCATCTCGCCGCACTCCTCCATCGACGCGATCGAGCGCGCGGACCTCATCCTGGTCTCCGCCTCGAGCCTCGAGCCGGAGCACTGGCGGCAGAAGCCGGCGGAGCTTTCACCGTGGCTCCGGCAGTGGCATAAGCGCGGCGCCATGATCGGCGGGCTGTGCACCGGAGTCGCATTCCTCGC
The DNA here is from genome assembly GCA_035699005.1 of Dongiaceae bacterium. Lineage (GTDB taxonomy): Bacteria > Pseudomonadota > Alphaproteobacteria > Dongiales > Dongiaceae > Dongia_A. The sequence continues at coordinate 41,816 of DASSBF010000090.1, read as the reverse complement.
GGAATCGGGGCTGCTCGACGGCAGGCGGGCGACGACCCATTGGGGCGTTGCCCGCGAGTTCCAGCGTCTCTATCCGAAAGTGGACTGGCATCCCGAGGTGCTGATCACGGAGGATGGCGGGCTGTTCTGCAGTGGCGGCGTCTACGCTTCCGTCGACCTCAGCCTCTATCTGGTCGAGAAGCTATGCGGCCATCAGGTGGCGGTGGAATGCGCCAAGTCGCTGCTCATCAACATGCCGCGCTTCTACCAGGCGGGCTACTCGATCCTGCCGGTTTCGCGCGCCCATGCCGACCAGAGGATCCGCAAGGTCGAGGAACATCTGCAGGCCAATTTCAACAAGCCATTGTCGATCGACGAGCTGGCGCAGCATGCCGGGATGAGCCGCCGCAACTTCTTGCGCCGGTTCAAGGCGGCAACGGGTGCAATGCCGGGCGCGTACCTGCAGATGTTTCGCGTGGCGGCGGCGCGGCAGATGCTGGAAGAGAGCGTGACCTCGGTTCAGAGTGTCGGGTCCGCGGTCGGCTACGACAACGTCACGTTCTTCCGCCAGGTGTTCCGCCGCTATACCGGCGTCACGCCGGCGGAGTACCGCAGCAACTTCAGGCCGGCAGCGCTCACCGGCTTCGAGCGCATCCCGGAGACCATCGGTGCCGGCAATGCCAGCGCCAGCATGGCCTCGTTGTAGTGCGCGAGCGGGTCTGGTTCTGGCGGGAAGCAATGCGCGGATTTTGGTCGGTGGCCCGGCTTATTTCCCGTCCATCGGCAGCGCAATTGGCACCAGGCGCGCGCCGACCGATGCGAGCAACAGTTCGTAGGCGCGGTCGACGATCTCGTCGAGCGAGATCGTGCGCGCGAACATGGCTTTCGCCTGTGCCAGGAACTCGTCGCGGCTCGGCACTTGCGGCAGGTGCAGCGTGGTCATGACATCGCTTGTGCGCTCGCGCGCCCGCGCGAGGCTTTCTTGCAGTGTCGACAACGCCGGACCGTGCAGCGCCGCGGCGATGGCAATGGCAATCCGTTCCGAATTGAAACAGGCAGCGAGCTGTTCGGCCGCACGATTGACGATGCGCGCGCCCAATCGCTGCTCGTTGCGCACGACATGCTCGGGCGGCGCCCTCAGTTCCCATATCAGGCCGACCCGCGACATTCCCTGGAGGATGTAATAGGCGGGATCGATTTCCCACCGTCTGAAGCCCTGCCGGGCACTGCTCTGATAGGCATGATGGTTGTTGTGCCAGCCTTCGCCCAGGGTAAGGATTGCCAGGAGCCGGTTGTTCCGCGAATCATCGCCCGTCACGTAGCGCCTGCTGCCATGCACATGCGCAAGCGAATTGATGCAGAACGTCGCGTGATAGAGCAGTACCGTACTCCACAGGAAGCCGACCACCAGGCCGGGCCATCCCGCCGCCAGAAAGCACAGGACCGCGAGAACGGCCGCCGGCAGCAGCTCAACCTTTTTCAGCCACATCAGCTCGGGCCAGCGCACCAGGTCCGCGACATTCGTCAGATCGGCCTGGTCGTGCTTGCGGTTGAAGATCCAACCCAGGTGGCTGTAGATAAACCCCTTGTGCCGAGGCGAGTGCACGTCGTGCAGCGTGTCGGAGTGCAGATGATGGTGTCGGTGCTTGGACGCCCACCACAGAATGCTCTTCTGTGCGCTGGTCTGAGCGAGAACGGCGAGCACGAACTGGAACGTCCGGCTGGTCGCGAAGGCGCGGTGCGAGAAGTAGCGGTGGTAGCCGGCCACGATGGCGAACATGCGCACGCCATAAAGCGCCGCGCAGAGAGCGACAGCGGGCCATGTGATGCCCGACCAGATCGCCGCAGCGCTGCCAAGGTGGACAAGTACGAAAGGGACGGCGGACGGATACATAATGTCATCATGATCGCCGCCGGCCGCGTGACGCATCTATCAATCCTTTTTCGCCGGTTTGTCCGCGGCGCTTTGGGCTTCCTTTGCCAGGCGCAGCGCTCGAAGACGCTCCGTATTGACCAGGACGGCGCGCCGTTCGGCTTCGTATTGCTGCCTCGCCAAGGCAGCGTCGCGGGCCCGGGCTTCCTGCATCGCGACCCGAGCCGCGCGATCCGACCGTGCTCTCGATGTCGGCTGTGGTTGTTCCTCTGCAGCCCGGCCTTGGAGCAGAAGATGACGGCGTCGCATCATCATGGGTTTCAATCCTTGAGAAATGTTAAACAGAAACCCCGCGGCCGGCGGACCAGACGCGGGGTTCGGAACCATTGGCCTTGCCAGTACATCCGTGGTCAAAGCCGCATGGCTTATCCGCGCGCCGACCTAAGCGGCGCGCAGGTTTTCTGCGGAGGACTTGCCGGTCTTGCGGTCGGGTACAACCTCGTAGGAGACCTTCTGGCCTTCGCTGAGGCTGCTCATTCCGGCCCGTTCGACGGCGCTGATGTGAACGAAGACGTCCTTTCCACCATTCTCCGGCTGAATGAAGCCGAAACCTTTTTGGCTGTTAAACCACTTAACAATTCCCGTATCCATGGGGGTATTTCCTTTTAGATGTGTGTCAATAAGCCGCTTTCGGCGGCCATTTAGATCGAGATTTTGGAGGAAGGTCGTCAGTCGGCGCGCACCGCGCGGCGAGGCCAAGTCGTTTCGGCCCGAATCTCAACAGCGTATACATGGTCATTGCGCGGTCTTTTTGCAAGGGCAATTGCGGCTCGTGTTTGAGCAGCGGGCCGCCAAGTGCGGCGCGTCACCCGGCGCGCGATCCCTTTGGTCCCAAATGCTGGAAGCCGCCGCCATCGGCGGGTCCGATGGACTCGCGAAGGGCCTGAGAATACAGTCTGGACGACAGCCGTCCTGTGGGTGCAGGCAGGCCATGACCGAGCAACGCGTTGAACGTCGGCTTTCCGCCATCCTTGCGGCCGACGTGGTCGGCTACAGTCGCCTCATGGAACATGATGAGACTGGCACGCTGGCCGCGCTGAAGAGCCGGCGTCGCAACGTGGTCGAGCCGATCGTCGCCCGGAACCAGGGCCGCATCTTCAAAGTGACCGGCGATGGCGTGCTCGTCGAATTCGCGAGCGTGGTCAACGCCGTCCAGTGCGCGATCGACATCCAGCACGGCATGGCGGCGGCGAACGGCAGCCTGCCGGATGATCGTCATATCGTGCTGCGAATGGGGGTCAACCTCGGCGACGTCATGATCGAGGGCAAGGACGTCTATGGCGAGGGCGTGAACATCGCCGCGCGGCTCGAGAGCATCGCGGATCCGGGCGGGATTCTGGTTTCCAGCGCCGCCTACGACTTCGTCCGAAATAAGGTCGGAAGCGCTTTCGACGATCTCGGCGCCCGGGTGCTCAAGAACATCGCCGAACCGGTGCGCGCCTATCGCGTGGCCGATCTCCCTCCGGTCCCGCTTGCCGCGTCCCCGCCGCGCATCGACAAGCTTTCGGTCGCCGTGCTGCCATTCGCAAACAAGAGCGACGATCCCGGCCAGGAGTATTTCGCCGACGGCATTACCGAAGACATCATCACGGAGCTGAGCCGGTTCCGCTCGCTCCTGGTGATGTCGCCCGAGTCCCTGTTCACCTATAAGGGGCGCGCGGTCAGCCCCCAGGCGGCAGGGCGAAACCTCGGCGTCGGGTATGTGGTGGAGGGGAGTGTCCGGCGCGCAGCCGGACGTGTGCGCGTCGCGGCGCAACTGATCGAAGCCTCCAGCGGCAATCATCTCTGGGCCGAGCGCTATGATCGGGACCTGGCGGATATCTTCGCGGTCCAGGACGAGATCGCGCAGAGCATCGTCGCAAATATCGCAGGGCGCCTCGAGGAGGCCGGTGGCGAGTGCGCGCTGCGCAAGCAGGCCGAGCACCTGTCGATCTACGATCTGCTGCTGCAGGGCAGGCATCTGGCGAACCGCGGCGCGAAGGACGATGTCCTCCACGCGAGAGACCTGTTCCGGCGCGCCCTGGAGACCGAAGCGGACAATGTGCGCGCCCATGTCGGGCTTGCCTATACGTTCATCCTGGAAACGTCCTCGGACTGGGCGGAAGCGCCGCGTGAGTCGGCAAGGCGCGCCTTCGAACTCGGGCGTCGGGCCGTCGAACTCGACAACCGCGACAGCGAAGCGCATCTGGTGCTGGCATGGGGGTACTTTCGCGCTGCAGCCAACTTCGAACTCGCGGCGAGCCAGATCGAGAATGCGATCAGGCTCAATCCCAATGACTGCAACAACTACTGCTTCAAGAGCTGGCTGTTGACCTGCTCGGGCGATCCGGACGGCAGCATCGTTTGCGCCAATGAGGCGCTGCGCCGCAATCCGTTGGCGCCGAACGACTGTCTCTATACGATCGGGGTCGCGGACTATCTGGCCGGGCGATACGACCAGGCCCTGTCCGTCCTCGGACAAGTGAGCGCCTCCCGCCAGCCGCAGATCCACGCCTGGATGGCGGCCTGCTACGCCGAGCTTGGACGGGACGACGAGGCTCGCAGGCAGGCCGACGAGTATCGCCGCAGCGCCGCGCTCAAACCGCAGGGTTCCCCCGCGCGGGACACCGACACGTGGCGGGCGTATTGGACGAGCTACGTGCCGTTCAGGAATGCGGCGCAGCTTGAATTCCTGCTCAACAGCCTGCGCAAGGCGGGTCTGCCGAGCTAGTCAGGGTCGAAGACCAGCGGCGCGACCCGATCCTGCGCGGACCGGCGGCTATGTCGAGCTGCTGAGCGCGGCGGCGGTCAGGGCGGCGAGGCTTTGCTGTTGCCGGCCGGCGGCGTCGAAGTTCGCGGGCTCGAGCCAGGTCTGGTAGGCGGCCTTCAGCGCGGGCCATTCGTGGTCGATGACCGCGAACCAGGCGGTGTCGCGGTTGCGGCCCTTGTAGAGGGTGGCCTGACGGAAGACGCCTTCGTAGGTGAATCCGAAGCGCGCGGCGGCGCGGCGCGACGGCTCATTCAGCGCATCGCACTTCCATTCGTAGCGGCGGTAGCCCAGCTCCTCGAACACCCGGCGCATCATCAGGTACATTGCCTCGGTTGCGGCGCGCGTGCGCTGCAGGCACGGCGAATAGTGGATGTGACCGGTCTCGATCACGCCGGACTTCGGGTCGATGCGCAGATAGCTGGCGACGCCGGCCGCCTTGCCTGTCTGGCCGTCGACGATTGCGTGGAACAAGGGATCGTCCCCGAGGCATGTCGCCTTCATCCAGGCGCGGTATTCGGGCAGCGTGCCGAACGGGCCATAGGCCATGTAGGTCCAGCTCCGCCCGTCGGCATCGTCCGAGATCGCCTCGAACAGGTCGGCGGCGTGCCGGTCGATATCGATCGGTTCGATCCGGCAATAGCGTCCGGCGATCGGCATGCGCGGCGGCGGCGCGACCGCCTTCCAGTGCGGCACCTGATAGCCGATCGGTTGCCCCAGGGAGTTCGTCCGGTTCTTCATGCGTCCCCCACCGTGATTCGCGGCCGCCATCATAGAGGCTTTGCCGGCGCTCGCCACGCCCAAGAAAGCTGCAAAATGAATCCCCAGCAGCCTTTCCCGAAGGTTGCGCGCGAAGCCGTGCATGGGCAGACTCGGCCGATGTTGCCCCGTGCCGACAGTTATGCCGCCCTCTGCCGCGATTTCCGCTGGCAGGTGCCGGCGCGGTACAATATCGGCGTCGACGTCTGCGACCGCTGGGCAGACCGGGAGCCGGCGCGGGTTGCGCTGACCGTCGTCGGTGCCGACGGCCGCGCGCGCGACCACAGCTACGGCGATCTGCGTTCCTGGTCGAACCGCATCGCCAACCTGCTGCGGAGCTTGCGGATCGGGCGCGGCGACCGCGTCGCGATCCTGCTCCCGCAGGCGCCGGAGACGGCGGCCGGCCATATCGCGATCTACAAGCTGGGAGCAATCGCCGTCCCGCTGTTTGTGTTGTTCGGGCCGGAGGCGTTGCAGTACCGGCTGGGAAATTCCGGCGCCAAGGCCATCGTCACCAACCGCGAGGGAGCGGGGAAGCTCGCGCAAATCCGCGCCGGCCTGCCGGACCTGGAGCACGTGCTCTGCATTGACGGCGCGGAGCGCGGCTGCCGCGACCTGGCCGCCGAGCTGGCGGACCTGGCCTCGGAGTTCGAGCCGGTCGACACCGCCGCGGACGATCCCGCCATCATCATCTACACCTCGGGTACGACCGGCCAGCCCAAGGGCGCGCTCCATGCCCATCGCGTGCTGCTGGGCCATTTGCCCGGCGTGGAGATGAGCCACGATCTGCTGCCGCAGCCGGGGGACAAGATCTGGACTCCGGCGGATTGGGCGTGGATCGGCGGCCTGCTCGACGTGCTGATGCCGGCGCTGCATCACGGCGTGCCGGTGGTGGCGCGGCGGTTCGAGAAGTTCACCGGCGAAGCGGCGTTCCAGCTCATCCAGGATTTCGGCGTCCGCAACGCCTTCCTGCCGCCGACCGCGCTCAAGATCATGCGCGCCGTGCCGGAGCCGCAGAAGCGCTGGAAGCTCGCGATGCGCTCGATCGCCAGCGGCGGCGAGACGCTGGGGGCGGAGCTGATCGAGTGGGGCAGGCGGGTGTTCGGCCTCACCATCAACGAGTTCTACGGCCAGACCGAATGCAACATGGTGGTCTCGTCCTGCGCGCGCATGATGCCGGCGCGCCCCGGCATCATGGGGCGCGCCGTTCCGGGCCACCGGCTTGCGATCGTCGATGGCGCAGGACGCGTTGTGCCCGGCGGCTCGCTCGGCACGATTGCGGTCGCGCGCGGCGACCCGGTGATGTTCCTCGAATACTGGCGCAACCCGCAGGCGACCCGCGACAGGTTCGCCGGCGATTGGCTGGTGTCCGGCGATACCGGCACCATGGATGCCGATGGCTGGATCAAGTTCGTGGGACGCGACGACGATATCATCACCTCGGCCGGCTATCGCATCGGCCCGGGCGAGATCGAGGATTGCCTGCTGGGACATCCCGCCGTGCGCCTCGCCGGCGTCGTTGGCAAGCCGGACCCCAGGCGCACCGAGATCGTGAAGGCCTACATCGTGCTGAAGGAGGGCTACGTCCCCGGCGATGATCTGGTGCGCGCGATCCAGGCGCACGTGAAGACGCGTCTTGCCGCCCATGAATATCCGCGCGAGATCGCGTTCGTCGGCGAGCTGCCGATGACGACGACCGGCAAGATCATCCGCCGCGAGCTGCGCGCTCGGGCGGCGGCGGAAGCGCCCTGAAAAACCGGAAATCCTTCTCGCCTTGTGCCAACAGGTCGTGACGGATCCACGAACCGTCTGCGCCTCGCCAAGCCGTTAGTTCAGTATCTCCAGCGCCGCGACTTCGAGCACGTCGAGGATGAGATTGCTGGCCGCCTGGATCAGCAGGACCCTGTCGTCCACGATCCGGTAGCGGTAGACCGGCTGCAGCGGCGGAAGCTGCCCGATCAGGTCCTGCGGCAATGCGTGATATTCCAGTCCCGGCGGCAGATGGCCGTTGCGGGCGAGCTGTTTGGCGAGGCCGGGCGGGAGCGTGCCCTTCTTGGCAAGGCCCGGCGGCAAAGCGCCCTTGTGCTTGTTCTTGTGCTTCTTGTAGTCGCGCCCCTCGGGGCTCTGCTCGAATGCGACGAGGTGCCGCCGGTAATAGTCCTGGATGATGCGCTTCTCCAGCTCGCCGATGAAAATGTCGCCGACATCCGGCGCCTGCGTCGCCGATGTCTGCGTGCCCGGCGCGCCATGCTGGCCGGGCTGATCGGCCCAGCCGGCGGTGGACAGCAGGACGAGCGGGAGGCCGACGGTCACGGCCCGCAGGACGGTTCGACGGTGGATAGGGCGTGTCATCAAGAGATCCTCATTGGGTGACCGGGTGACTGGGTTGTTCATGTCCGGTTCGGGACGCGAATGCGCAATGCACGTGGAGCGCAATCCGATCGAATCGGATCACGCTCCAGCTTCATTCCGGTCGCAGTTTCCACGTCAAGCCGCCTGCAGCGTGGCGGATGATTCCTTAGTAGGACGGGCTGCTGCCGCCGCCCGCGTCGCCGCCGCCGCCGGGCGAGGGCGGGGGAATCTGGTCGACCGTCGGCTCGGACGGGATCGGCCCTCCGCCGTCGCCGCCGCCACCGCCGCCGCCGCCACCGGCCGAACGCTTGGTGCCCGCGACCACGGTGCAGCGGTCGCCGCACGCGAATTCCGTCTCGGTGACATTGTTGCCGTCCGGCGCGAACACCGATACCTGGGCGCTCGCATTCTTCGCGGCAACCACGATCTGCGTGTCGAGCGTGATGGCGCCGTCGTTCATGACGATGAGGCGCGTGACGCCGGGCGCCTTGCCGATGATTACCAGGCGGTTCGGGGTCTGCACCGTTACGTCGGCGATGTTCGGATTGCCGATGACGATATCGCTGGCGGCCGCCTCGAGCTTCACGATGCGGGCGCCATCCAGTTCGACGTTCAGGGCATCGGCGGCATGAGCGCTGACCGCCGCGCACAAGCCAATGGACGCCGCCGCCAGGAACCGCCAGGTCGATCGCAACATGCTCATCAATCCCCTCTTTTTAAACGATTTGTTCATCATGTTCGGCGATGCTGCTTGCCAGGTCATACTCCATCAGAACATCCTGAACGTTCAGTTAACGCGGCTAAGAACTGCCGAAGGCAAGGGGAAAAATGGTCCGATCCACGACGCGGTTGCTGGGCACGGTGGCGCTTTGTTTCGCCGCCGGCGGGTGCGCGCTATCCGCCAATACGGCACCGACTGAGGAAAAGAAGGTCGACGTGGAGCCGACACTCCGCCAGGCGGCCATGATGTCCGAACGCAACGCCAGTTATGGCGAGGCGGCACAGCACTACGCGGCGCTGCACGGCCGGCACCCGGAGGACAAGACGATCACACTGGCATTGGCCCGCAACCTGCGCTTCGCCGGCAAGCCGCAGCAGGCCATCGCCGTCATCAACAGCACGACCGTCGGCAAGGCGCCGGACGCCATGACCCTGCTGGAACTTGGCAAGGACTATCTCGCCGCCGACCAGCTCAACCTCGCCATGCCGACTCTGGAGCGCGCCAAGGCGGCAGCCCCGCTGAACTGGGAAGTCCTCTCGTCCCTCGGCGTCGTCTACGACTATGACGGCCAATACCAGCAGGCCCAGCAGCAGTACGATGCCGCGTTGTTCCTGGACCCCGAGAACCCTGTCGTGCTCAACAACAAGGCGCTGTCCTTGGCCCAGGAGGGCAAGCTGGACGAAGCCGTCGATACCATGCAGCAGGCCATCAACCAACCTTCGGCGAGCGCCCAGACCCGCCAGAACCTTGCCCTGCTGATGGCCCTGAAGGGCGACGCCGCTGCGGCCGAGCGCCTGGCGCGCAAGGACCTGCCGCCGGCGGTCGCCGAGGCCAACATCGAATACTACAAGTCGCTGGCGAAGCCGGAGGTCAAGCCCGCAGCGAAGCCGGCCGCGAAGGCGTCGACCGCCGCGGACGCTTCCGCGGACGAGGATCTGCCGCCCCCGCCGCCACCCCTGCCGCTCGACTACTGATCGCGCGCGTTTCTCGCCGAAGCGGCGGCCTTCCGGAAGGAGTGGCCGCCGTTCCAGCATGGGCGCCTCGGCAATGACCGAAGCAGCTACCCGTGCCACAGGATGGAACCAAGAATCGGCAAGCGGTGTTCAACACCAAGGGCAGTTCGGTCGAGGTTTGACCATGAGCCTATACGACGACCAGGAATCCCCCAGCCGGGCCGCCATTGGCGGCCATCCCCTGCATCCGATGGTAGTGCCGTTTCCCATCGCATTCCTCGTGGGTGCCCTGGCTGCGGATATCGTCTTCAGCGCAACCAGCGATCCCTTCTGGGCACGCGCCGCATTTTGGTTGCTCGCCGCCGGGATCGTGATGGGCGCCGTCGCCGCCCTGCTGGGTCTTGTCGACTTTCTCTCGATACGCCGGGTGCGCTCGCTCCCCATTGCCTGGATGCATTTCCTCGGCAATGGGCTGGCGGTACTGCTGGCCATCTGGAACATCGCACTCCGCTGGAGCGATCCGGCGGCCGCTCCGACCGGCCTGGCGATCGCGCTGTCGGCGATCGTGACGGTCGTTCTCGTCGTCACCGGATGGCTGGGCGGCGAGCTCGCCTACCGCCACCGGATCGGGGTGATGGCGCGCACCCAGAAATAGGTTCGGCGCGGCAGGTCGCCCAGCGCCGCCTCTACCGCGACGCCAGCATGGCGGCGATCTGGATGCCGGCGGGCGCCGCGATGATGATGAACAGTACCGGTAGGAAGAAGATGATCATCGGCACGGTGAGCTGGGCGGGCAGGGCGGCCGCCTTCTTCTCGGCCAGCGACATGCGGGTATCGCGGTTCTCCTGCGCCAGCACGCGCAGGCCGTTGGCGATCGGCGTGCCGTAGCGCTCCGATTGCAGCAGCGTGGTGGAAAGCGACTTGAACGAGGGCAGGCCGGTGCGCTCGGAAAGGTTCTCGAATGCCTGGCGCCGGTCGCTGAGGAAGGCGAGCTCGGCCGAGGTGAGGCCCATCTCCTCCGACATCTCCGGCGAGGATTCCGCCATCTGGTCGGTCACCTTGTTGAAGGAGGCCTCGACCGACATGCCGGATTCGACGCAGATGACGATCAGGTCGAGGGTATCGGGGAATGCCTTCTGAAGCAGCTTCTGCCGCTTGGTGATGGCGTTGTTGAGCAGGATCTGCGGCAGCAGGTAGCCGATCGCGCCGGCGGCCAGCACGCCCGCGAGGCGGACCGCCAGCGGCTTGTCCGGGAACACCATCCAGGCATACAGCAGCGCGATCACGACGAAGATGATCGGCAGGGCAATGCGCTTGAACAGGTAGTTGGCGACCGCACCCGGGTTGCGCTTGCCGGCGCGCGCCAGCTTGGCGCGCAGTTCCTTGGCGTCGAGCAGGTCCTGCATGGTGACGCCGCGCAGGAACAGGCCTTTGATGCCCTTGTTGGGCACCGCCTGGAGGCGGCTGCGCGCCTGGAATGACTGGGTCTGCGCCTGGGACAGTTGCCGGCGGCGCTCCCGTACCGCCTTGAGGCGGCCTTCGAAGCGCTCGCCGCGCATGAAAGGCAGGGCCATCGCGAAGATGGTGATCAGCGTCGCCGCGAACACCATCAGCACGATCATGCTGCTCATGCTGAAGCCGCCGGAAAAGTCGATCCCCAACTGCTGCATGGCGGCGTGCTCCTAGATCTCGAAATTGATCATCTTGCGGATGACCATGATGCCCATCGTCATGGTCGCCGCTCCGATCACCACGCACCAGTTGCCGGCGTTGGTGGTGATCAGCAGCCCGACATAGTCCGGGGCGGTGAAGCTGAGGACGCCGGCCACCGCGAACGGCATTGCGCCAATGATCGCGGCCGAGGATTTCGCTTCGCTCGACAGCGCCTTGATCTTGTCGCGCATCTTCTTGCGGTCGCGCAGGATGCCGGCGAGCTTCGCCAGCGTCTCGGCAAGGTTGCCGCCGGTCGTCTGCTGGGTGATCAGCACGATGGCGAAGAACCGGGCTTCGTTGCTGGGCACGCGCATCACCATGCGGTTGAGCGCATCCTCCAGCGTGATGCCCATCTGGATGCTCTCGGTGATGGTGCGGAACTCTATGCCGACGGGGTCCGGCATTTCCTTGCCCACGATGGAGAGGCACTCGGCGACGGTCATGCCGGTCTTCACGCCGCGGACGATGAGGTCGATCGCGTTCGCGAACAGGGCGGTGAACTGCTTGAGGCGACGGTTGACCAGGTAGCGCAGGACGAAACGCGGAATGCCGAACGCGCCGACCACCAGCGCCGCCGGAATGGAATAGGAGATGCCGCTTGCGCCATAGACGATAGCGGTGAAGACCACGCCGCAGATCAGGCTATAGACCCAGAATCGCTTGGGCGAGGTCTTCAGGCCGGCCTGGATCAGCTTCTCGCGCAGCTTGTAGCCGCGCTGCTGGCGCTTCATCTGCTCGGCGGCCTTCAGCCTGGCCTCGATGTCCTTGCGCCGCATGCCGCCCTGAGCCTTTTGGCCCTTGTCGCCCTTGCCGGCCATCGTGCTGCCGCCAACCGACGTCAGGCGGCGTTCGAGCCGCGCGCGCGGCCCGTAGAGGCTACCCAGCAGGCCGAACGAGACGATCGCCAGCGCCAGCAGGAGGACGCCGACCGCGCCCATGATCATCGGGTCCAGGTTGGCCAGCTTCTCAGTCAACGTCTTCTCCCATGATGTCGGCCAGCTCGCGCTCCTTGCCGAAATACTTGGCCTGGTCCCAGAAGGCGGGGCGCAGGCCGGTGAACTTGTGACGGCCGACAATGCGGCCGGAGGAATCCTCGCCCTGGATCTCGTAGATGAAGAGGTCCTGGAGCGTGACCACGTCGCCTTCCATGCCAATGATCTCGGTGACGTGGGTGATCTTGCGCGAACCGTCGCGCAGGCGCGCCGCCTGCACGATGACGTTGATCGAGCCGGCAATCTGCTCGCGCACGGTCTTGGCGGGCAGGTTGTAGCCACCCATCGCGATCATGTTCTCGAGGCGCGAGATGCATTCGCGCGGGTTGTTGGCGTGGATGGTGCCCATCGAGCCGTCGTGGCCGGTGTTCATGGCCTGCAGCAGGTCGAACGCCTCGGTGCCGCGGACCTCGCCGACGATGATGCGTTCGGGGCGCATACGCAGGCAGTTCCTGACCAGGTCGCGCATGGTGACCTGGCCGACGCCTTCCAGGTTGGGCGGACGGGTCTCCAGGCGCACCACGTGCGGCTGCTGGAGCTGAAGCTCGGCGGCGTCCTCGCAGGTGATGACGCGCTCGCCCCGGTCGATGAACTGAGTCAAACAGTTGAGCAGCGTGGTCTTGCCCGAGCCGGTGCCACCCGACACGATGGTGTTGAGGCGGCAGTGGCCGATGATCTGCAGCAGCTTGGCGCCCGCCGGCGAGACCGACCCGAAGTTCATCAGCTTCTCGAGCGTCAGGCGGTCGCGCTTGAATTTTCGGATGGTGAGCGCGGCGCCGTCGAGCGCCAGCGGCGGGGCGATCACGTTGACGCGCGAGCCGTCCATCAGGCGCGCGTCGCAGATCGGGCTGGCCTCGTCGACCCGCCGGCCGACCGCGGACACGATGCGCTGGCAGATGTTCATGAGCTGCTGCTGGTCGCGGAACTTGATGTCCGTCAGCTCGATCTTGCCGTTGCACTCGATGTAGACCTTGTCCGGCCCGTTCACCATGATGTCGGCGATGTCGTCGCGGGCGATCAGCGGCTCGAGCGGGCCGAGGCCGAGGACGTCGTTGCAGATGTCGGTGACGAGGAGCTGCTGTTCGGCAGCGCTGATCGTCAGATTGCGGAGGTTGATGATCTCCGCAACTACCTCCCCGATCGCCTCGCGGACCGATTTGTGGTCGAGCTTCGCCAGCTCGGCCAGGTCGACGGTCGAGATCAGGTCGTTGAAGACGTTCTGCTTGATTTCCTGCAGCCGGCTGTCGAGCTCGCCCGGGCGCGCCCCGGCGCCCGGCTTTTTCGGCGCGGGTGCGGCGGCCGGCGCGGCCTGGTTCGCGGCGGGCGCGACCGGGACGTTCTGGCTGGGCGTTGCCTGCGTCGGTGGAGAGGAGCGACGGCCGAACATGCGCGCTCAGTCCCCCTTACGCCGTCTTCGGTTGCGGTTTCCGGAACAGGCTGGGGAAGGCCGCCTTCTTCTGCGGCTTGGCGGCCTTCACATTGGCGCGGACGCCGGTCCGCATGACCAGATCGGTGAAAACGCCGATCAGCTTGTGCGACTTGAACCGGTCGCCGATCATCTTGCCGTCGTTTGCGGCCTCGATGAAGGTCGTCGGATCGAACGGGATGGCTGCCACCGGCTGTACGCCGAGCGTGTTGGAGATGTCCTTCGGCAGCAGGCGTGTCCGCTTGGCGACGTCGGACTTGTTGATGATCAGCTTCACCTGCCGGCTTTCGCCCCGCTTGCCGTTGAGGAAGTCGAGCAGGTTGCGGGCGTCGCGGATGTTGGCGATGTCGGGCGCGACCACCAGGATGGTCTCGTCCGCGCTGGTCAGCAGCGCCTCGGACCATTCGGTCCAGACGTGCGGCACGTCGACGATCACCAGCTTCGCCATCTGCCGGCAGAAGTCGATCGCCTTCTCGACCGCTTCCTCGTCGATGCTGTCGTACTGGCGAAGCGCGCCGGGCGTGCTGAGGATGTGCAGGTTTTCGTCATCGCTGGTCATGAACCGCTCGATCAGCGTGATGTCGAGCCGGTCCAGATCGTTGAAGGCCTCGCCGAACGCCTGGCGGGGGTCCTGGTTGAATGCCAGTCCTGCCGTGCCGTAGCTCAGGTCCATGTCGGCCAGGATTGTCCTGATGTTGAGACGCTTGGCCGCTGCCCAGGCCATGTTGTGCGCAATGGTCGATGACCCGACGCCGCCACGCGCGCCGGTGACCGCGATGAACTTGCAGCGCTCCGGCCCCTTCGGGTCGTGCGCCGCGCGCTCGATCGCGTCCATCATGCCTTCGAGGCTGAGCGGCGAGACCAGGTAGTCGGTGACGCCCAGCGAAACGATCCGGCGGTAGACCGAGATGTCATTGACCGCGCCGACCACGATCAGCTTGCGTCCGGGCTCGACCACCTGGGCGAGGGCGTCCAGGCGCGATTGCAGTGTGCTGGTGTCGCCGTCATCCTCGACGATGATGAGATGGGGCGAGGGATGGTCGGCGTAGTGCGTGACCGCGCGCGCCAGGCCCCCTTCGCGCACTCCGACCTTGCAGCGCGCGAAGGCGCGCTGCTCGCCCAGTGCCTTGGCTGAGGCCGAGGTCTGCTCGGCATGGCAGAAAACGTCGATGCTAAGACGATATTGCATGGCTCATTCTCACTGCGCGATCTTGAAGTTGTAGTCCTGCAGAAGGTCGTTGGCGCTCGGAATCGCCTTGCCCTGCTGGTAGTTGGTGACGACATAGTAGGCGCGCGCGCCGGACCGGCCCGGCGTCATCTCCTGCGGATGCACGAGATCGCGTGGGTCGGCGACCATCGCGTCGACGTTGTGCTGGACAGCGCAACCGAAGTTCGGGCTGATGGCGTTGTCGTGGCCGTAGTCCCAGAAACCCTCGACATAGCCGCAGCGCTCGGGCGCGGTGACGTAGATCGGGAAGGTTACGCTGGCGGTGCCCGCGGTCTGGCTCTCGGCGACGTAGAGGTTGATGTCCTCCGCCGGGACGCCGCGCTGCATCAGCGCGTTGGCAAGCTGGAGGGCATGCTCGCGCGCCGCCGGATCCTCGGTCGACTTGCCGGGCACCGTCACCTCGAGCGGCGCCTCGCCCTGGGTGTGGTAGGCATCCAGGAACTCGTCGATGCGCTGGGAATCGGCCGGGGTCGGCTTGCCGGCGTAGAGCGGGCCGACATCCAGCCGGGCGGTCTTGCGCTCGACGGTGGAGGGATGCGCGTAGTGCGGATCGTGCTGCTGGATGTCGGTCTCGCACGCGCCGATGAGCAAGGCGATGAGGCCCGCACCGGCACAACGCAACAGGGAGTTAGTCACGGGTGGCCTCCTCAATTGATGATGTAGCCGATCGGGCCCTTGGGACCCTCGGTCGGCTGGCTGCCCTCGGGCGGCCGTTTGACGTACTTGCTCTGCAGATTGCCGAGGAAATAGCGGTCGAGGTCGTGGGATGGCGCGAAGCCGTCGGTCGGCGTCGCGAGCATGTCGGGGTCGACCGGCTTGGCGAGCACGACATTCACCAGGATGACCAGTTCCGTCTCGTTGCGCTGGAATGAGGTCGAGCGGAACAGCGATCCCAGGATCGGCAGGTCCATCAGGCCGGGAACGCCGTTGACGGTGCTCTGGATGTCGTTCTGCAAGAGGCCGGCGATCATGATCCCGCCGCCGCTGGGCAGCTCGATCGTGCTGTTGGCGCGCCGGGTAGCCAGGCCGAGGATCGTGAATGTGTCCTCGCCAAATGGAACCTGCACCGAGTTCGTCTGCGACAGGGCGCTCACTTCGGTCGAGACCTTGAGCCAGATGCGGCCCGGCGCGATGACAACCGGCAGGAAGGCGAGGCTGACGCCGAACGGCTTGTACTGCACCGACACCGTCGGGTTGGTGGCGTCGCTGGAGACCGCCACCACCGGATACTCGCCGCCCGCCAGCATGCTGGCCGGCTCGCCCGAGATCGCGAGCAGGTTCGGCTCCGCCAGGGTGCGGAGCAGGCCGTGCGTCTCCAGCAACTGGAACTCCGTGTCGACGTCGTCGGAGGCAAGGCCAAGCGTACCGATTGCGGAGCTGAGGCCGGTGGCCAGCGACGCGAAATCGAGCGCGACCGGCCCGAGGTCCTGCGTTGCGAGATCGAAGGTCGAGCTCATCTGCTTGAGCACGCTTTTCTCGATTTCCGCGACCTTGACCTTGATCAGCACCTGCTGCTCCGAGCCGATCGTGATCATGTTGACGATATTGGTGTCCGCGGGCACGAAGCGGCGGGCGATCTGCTGGGCCTGGGCGGCCGCGCCGTCCGAGCTTGCGGTGCCGGACAGCACGATCGAATCGCCGACGCCCTTGGCGTCGATCCGCTCCTTGGGCAGGAACTGGCGAAGGGCGGCTTCGACCGATGCGCCATCGGGGTGCACGACGACATCGAGCCTGCGCACCAGATTGCCCTTGGCATCGACCAGGAAGACGTTGGTGTCGCCGACCGCGCGGCCGATCAGATAGACTTGGCCAGGCGCGCGCACCACGACGTCGGCGACGGCGGGATTGCCGATGATGACGTCGCGGACCGCGCGATCGAGCTCGATCGGGCGGGTCTTGTTGAGCGGCAGGTCGAACTGGCTGGACTGGGCGGTGGGCGCCGCGGCCAAGGGTTCGACCGGGATCTGAACGCGCTTGACCGGCGTCTGCGCGCCCGTCGTGCTGTCGACCTGGTAGGCGTCAAGCGGGACGTTGGCGGCCGTCTGGTCGCCGGGCAGGCCGGTGCTGACAGTGCTGGCGGGCAGGGTGGTGCTCATCGGCAGGTTGGGACCCGGGGAGCCGAAGTTCAGCTGGTCCTCGCCGGCGCGCAGCTGCTTCTCGGCATCCAGGGTGATGTCCTCGGGCTGGGCCGAGGGCGTCGCGGGATTGCCAATGATGCCGATCACCTTCTTGGCCGGCTTGAGCTGGTTTGACAGGGCGTTTGCCGCCGCATTGGCCGAGGCGGCCGCGTTGTCGCTCGCGGGGGCCTGCGACGACGTGACGCTCTGCTGCGCCGGCTTGCCGCTCGGCACGATCGGTGTCCGGCCGGGCCCGATCGGATTGCCGTTCATGTCGACCGGAGTCAGCATGATGGCATTGGGCCCCGGCACCGAAGGCGACTGCGCCGTCGGCATGGGGTCGAGGATCGGCCGCGGGACCTCAGGCGAAGTCGCGGGCTGCGGGGATTCCGCAAAGCTCGTAGAGGCCCCCCACAACGCCCCTGCGACCAGGATGGCCGCGATTCCGTGAAGCTTGCGCACGTCAGTATCCTTCCTGAGAGATCGTTCCGCCCCTGTTGACGCGTACGTATGAGCCACCCCCGTAGCCATACAGGGACGACGTCGTGTGAAAGGCGGAGACCGCGCGGCTGGTCGCCACGTCGGTCGTGAAGTTGAACGGATCCTCGAACGCATCGATCTCGTCCTGCGAGGACTGATCGACCACCATGCTGCGCAGGACGAGCGTCAGGCTGCCGAGCTGGCCGGCTGTCAACAGCTTTTCCGCGTCGTGCGGCGAGACCTCGAGCGTCGCGGTCTTGCCGACATCGGCCGGGCCCTCTTCCGCATTGCGGCCGAGCGACTGGTCGATCGCGAGCACCTTGATGTTGCGGAGCACGGTCTCGGTCGAGTACTTCACCATCGTGTCGCCGTCGGGCAGCATCGCCGGCGTGCCGGCGGGCGCCTTCTTGCCGCTCTCGTCATACTGGGTGATGTCGTGCTGGATCGACAGCATGACATCGACATAGTCGCCGGGCGCGATGAAGCCGCCCGATGCGGTCTGCGCGGAAATCGCGATCGAGACGGCGCGCATGCCGGGCGACACCACCGCGGAGCCGACGCTGTGATCGCCGCGCTGGATGAGCTGGTCGGGGCTGATCGGTTCGTTCGCGAGGATGCGCCGGCGCGCAACCGCACCGACGATCGCATTGTCGGCGGAAGTCGCGGCGGACGCGGTCGCAGCCACCGGCTGCGCGCCGTCGTTGGCGTCCTTCTTGCTTTTGGCGCCGGTGTCGCCGTCTTCCGGGCGAACGACGATTCCGACCTGCGTGGGCGGCACCGTCGCGGACGGCACGACGAATTCGCTTTCTTCGATCATGCGGTCTTCGACCAGCGCCTTCGGCCACTCCGCCCAGGTGACATCCTTCTGGGAAAGGATCTCGCCGGGATTGATCGTGCGTCCCGCAACCAGCACCTTCACGACGCCTTTCGGTTTCGCCTCCTGCGCGATTTCCACCGGATGCGACTGGCGCTCAAGGAAGACCTTGACCAGAAACGCTGCCGCGCCCGCGAGCACCAGGGCGATAACGGCGAGCATGATGACGGATGGCCTCATGGAAAAACCCGCTCCTCTTCCCACGAAATTCTGCAACGCGGACGTGTGGGATTGTCCGCAATCGTTCTGATGCTAGGGGTCCATGGTGAAGGATTGGTAAACTTCGCAGGCTCTATTTGGCGAATGCTTGCCGCGCGAAGAAATTGGCCGCATCAGCAGGCAAGTTCGGTCCTGCGCCGGGCACCGAGGACAATGCTCGCGAATTTCATAAAACCCGCGAAAATGGAATTGTAGAATTGGTTCCTAGAGCGCGAGCCGCCCTATGCGGCCCACGGCCAGAGCTGCATCAGCGGAGAATGAGGACTGGCGACGAAGAAATCGAGCCCCGCGACCCCGATCGCCACGCCATAGGGAATCCTGTTCGGAATTTTAGCTGCGGGGGCGGCCAGCGCCGAAGACGCCTGGCTGACGGCGGGCGCGCTGCGCAGGCGCCGGCGCACGAGCCAGATCGCGCCCAGCAAGCCGCCGGCGGCGCTCATGACGAACAGGAAGCGCGGCAGGTCGGCAACGCCGGTCCACAGCGCCATCGCGGCGATCAGCTTCACATCGCCTCCGCCGAACAGGCCGAAGGCGAACAGGCCGGCCCCGAGCAGGAACATGCCGATTGCCGCCGCGGCCGACCAGACGAGCGCCGGCCAGGCGAAATTGAAAGCCGCATCGACGGCGAACACGACCACGATCGCAACCACGAGGACATTCGGAATGCGATAGCGCGTGAGATCGGTGAAGGCTGCGGCAAGCAGCAGCGCGACTGTGGCGACGGCGGCGGCGAGCGGGATCCAATTGCTGATGGGCATGGTCCGGTTGGGTCGTTGGGTGCGGCGGTGCGTGTGCCCACCATCGCAGACCGCCGCGAGCGATGGCAAGGGCAACGGAGTTGGCTCCGAAAACGATAACGGCGGGCCGTAACGATCCGGCCCGCCGCTACTTTCGTCGCAGTAGGCCTAGTTGATCGCGTCCAGCGTGGTACCGATGGTGTTGAACACGTTGGAGAGCGTGCTGCCTACCAGGGTTATTGCGGTGATGATCACCATGGAGATAAGCCCCGCGATGAGGCCATACTCGATGGCCGTGGCACCGCACTCATCCCTTCGAAGTTTGCGAAAGAAGCGAAACATCGTCGGTTTCTCCCACGCCTGCGTCGGTTGGCCCTCGAAGGCGTTGGCTGGTCTCGGAAAAGCAGACGGCGGGCGAAGGTGCTCCGGCCCGCCGTCCGCCATGCTCGTTCAATGTTAGGTGAGCACGCTCTGCAGGGTCGTGCCGACGTGGTTGAACACCTGGCTCAGCGTGGTGCCCACCAGCGTAACGGCCGTGATGATGACGACCGAGATCAAACCGGCGATCAGACCATATTCGATGGCCGTGGCGCCGTTCTCGTCCTTGCGCAACCTGCGGAAGAAGCGAAGCATCGTTTAGTTCCTCCTAATCGACGTGGCGCCCCGACGGCGACCACTTCCCACTCCACCCATGCGGCACCGGATTGTTTGCCGCCGAATGTCACATGAGCTAATAAATCAATTGGCGCGTTAACACAAGTAAAAATCGGAACTGGTAGCGAACATTTATTTTAGATAACTGCGTCTAAATCTACTTGTTACTGTAATAATCCGGTATCTGCACTATCCGTCGAAAACACTGCCCCGACTCCACTTGCGATCAGCGCTCGCGTCGAGGCCGCCGGGAACATGCCTGTTATAGGCGCCACAAATTAACGAACGGTGAAAAAGCATCGGGAAAATCGGTTCCACACATCCGAATCTGTCGGTCCTTGATCCGATCTCTGTGACGGGTTCTCGCGTCAAATTTTAAGTAAAACCCGCTCAATACTTGACCATCGCCGAAATAATCGAAGAAATCGCCATGGCAGCGCGAAGACAGCGTGCTCAGGAGCGCGCGGGCCGGGGATCGAGCCGCGGCGCCTTCAAGCCCTTCGGCCACAGCAAGGTCTGCACCACGGCGCGATCCAGGAACCAGCCAGTGGCGCGCCACAAGGCCCATGCGGCGGCGGCGGCGGCATAGCCGTCGACAGCGTAGTGCCAGCCGAGATGGATCGAGCCGACGAAGATGAACAGCAGGAACAGGCTGCCGAAGATCCGCGCCCTGCCGCCCATCGACCATGCGAGCCGTGCGATGATCCAGCTCGACGCGACATGCATGCTGGGCGCCGCGGAGATGCCCTTGGCGAGCCCGAAATCGCCGTCCAGTTGGCTCTGCCACAGCAGATCCTGCAGGATCAGGGCGGTGAAGGGGAGCCGGATCTGGTGCCCGAATGCGTGGAAGGAAAGGTCGGCGGGCACGCCATGCAGATAGTCCATCAGCGGCGCGTACGGGTCAGGCCCTCCGACCACGAGGCCGTAGTAGCAGGGACCGGCCGAACTCATCAGGGTTGCGGCGACATTGCCGATCAGGGCCCAGGCGAGCGCCATGGTCAGCAGGAACTGCATCCGCAACTTGCGATCCTTCGCCGCGCCGGATTGCAGCACCAGCACGGCCTGGAACACGAAGAACCACATCGCGTAGCCGAGGTTGATCAGGTAGGTGATCCAGGCATGGCCCAGGAAGGGCTGCAGGAGCCGCCATGGATCGATGCCGAGGTGCAGCATCCGATCCCAGCGATGCAGCGTCGGGTCGAGATAGAACGGGTGGAGCAGCGGCATGACCGATTTGAGATACGAGAAGGCGATCACGGTGATGGGCCACAGCGCGAGCACCGGCAGCGCAAGCAGCAGGCGCTCACGGCACAGGAAATCGCCTTTCAGCCGGCGCGCGGCCTCGGCCGGGAAGTTCGGCACCTTGCGGACGCGAGTGTGATAGAGGTACCAGAGTGCGAACGCCGCAAAAACGGCGAGACCCGCCGTCGCGACAAAGCCCAGATAGGATAGGCCGAGCTCGCCGTATGGGCTCGTCGGGATCGAAAATTCCGAGGCGACAATGAGCGGCACGATCCCGAACAGGATCGAGAACAGGAGCAGCGGGCTGTTTTCCCGCAGGGACGCGAGCAGGTCATTCCACAACGGCGTGCGCGCCTGTGGCGCGGATTGCGACACATCCGACAGCGACATGACAGCACAAATCCTTGATCAGCTCCGTATCCCGCCAGTATCGGGGGACATGGTTAAGCTTTCTTCAAGAACGGCTTGCCATCGGCTGCGCAATGCGGGAGGAAAGGCGCTGAAATCATAGCCAACAAGAGCAGGTCGCATGGCCATCCTCTATGCGGACGATCCGGCGGATGCCGCGGCCTGGCAGGGTGCGATTCGCGACCTCGCGCCGGGCCTCGAGATGCGATTCTGGCCGTACGCGGAACCGGTATCCGATATTGACTTCGCCATTGTCGGCGGCCGCGCGCCTGGCGATCTGCGGCGCTTCCCCAACCTCAGGGCCATCCAATCGACCTGGGCCGGCGTCAATCATCTGCTGGCCGATACGAACCTGCCACCGGACCGGCCGCTGGCGCGTATGGTCGAGCAGGGTCTCACGGTCAGCATGACCGAGTACATCGTGCTGCACGTGCTCGACAGCGTGCGCGAGGGGCCACGGCTGCGTGCCGCCCAGCACAGGCGCGAATGGCTCGATGTCAGCCCGATCGCGCCGGGCGCGACCACGATTGCGATCCTCGGCCTCGGCGCGCTCGGCGCCGATGCTGGACGGCGGCTTGCCGGCCTCGGTTTCGCCGTGCGCGGTTGGAGCCGCAGCCACAAGAGGATCGACGGAATCCGCAGCTTCGCCGGTGAAGACGGGCTGAAGCAATGCCTGGGCGGCGCGAACATCCTCATCTGCCTGCTGCCGCTGACCGACGAGACGCGGGGCATCCTCTCGGCAGCGATCTTTGCGCCTCTGGCCGGGGACGCGGTGCTGATCCACGCCGCACGCGGCGCGCATCTGGTTGAGGCTGATGTGCTGGCGGCGCTTGAAAGCGGTCGCTTGTCGCGCGCCATACTCGATGTGCTCGCAGCCGAGCCGCTGCCCGCCAACCATCCGTTCTGGCGGCATCCGCGCGTGACGGTGACCCCGCACGTCGCCGCCATCACCCGGCCCGGCACCGGCGCCGCCGACATCGTGGAGAACTACCGGCGCGCGCTGGCGGGCGAAACCCTCATCAACCAGGTTGACCGTGCGAAGGGGTATTGACGGCGTCCGGGCTCAGCGCGGCTTGCGATAGCCTTCTGCGCGGGTCAACATCATCGAGATGTGGTTGCGCCGGATCATGCCGAGTGCGTCGAAATCGTTGACCGCAAGGGCGCGCAGCGATTCCTCGACCTCGTAGTAGAAGTACTGGATTTCCTGGCGCACGTCGGCCTTGGCCAGCCAGCCGTACCAATAGCGGTCTGTCTGGGTATAGAGCTGGTCCTGGAACTGGCGCAGGAAAGCATTGCCGATGACGTTGTTGAGCCGCGCGAAGAAGCGGGTGCACAGGTCGGCGTACTCGCCGACCTCCGGCTCGATCGGGCTCGCCAGGATCTCGGCGAGCCGCCGCTTCACGGCATCGAGCTCCCGCAGGTCGTCCGCCGACAGCGGCCTCGGCGACAGCCGTCCGATCAGCGTCGCGAGCGACATGCGCAGTTCGTAGATATCCTGCAGCTCGCGCTCGTCGGCCTCCGTCACGCGGATGCCGACGCCGTTCCTCACTTCGACCAGTCCCTCGACCGCCAGCCGGTGCAGCGCCTGGCGCACCGGCGTGCGCGAGACCTCGAATTCCTCCGCGATCTCGGCCTCCGTCAGCCGGCTGCCGGGAACGTATTGCCGGGTCGCGATGCGCTGGCGCAGCACGTCATAGACGCGCATCGAATTGTCGCCGTGGCGCGCGGGGGCATGGCGCCGCGGCGCGACGCTCGGGCCCGTGCCGCTGGCGGCATCCGGCGCGGACATTTTGCTCCCTCGCTTGGTGGTCATGGTATTCTGATCTCCGTCGGGGGCTCATAGCAGGACGCACCGGTGGAAGCCAGAAATTAACCGATGGGCCGGAAAATCGACCGATGTCCACGCAGCCCACCCGCCGCGAATCCGCGGCGGCTCCCCGTCAGGATCGGATGGCCGGCTTTGCTGCGGCGATCCGGAGTGGCGTGCTGCGCCGGCTGGTCGCGCACTGGGACCGGATTCGCGGCGACAGGCCACTGCCGGCGCGCGCCGATTTCGACCCGCTGGATGTCAGGTTCGCGCTCGGCGATATCAGCATGATCGAGGTGCATCGCGATCCGCTGCGCTTCTATTTCCGGCTGGACGGCACGAAGCAGGTCGATCTGTTCGGGGTGGACTGCACGCGGCGCTATCTCGACGAGGTGTTCCCGCAGGACCACACGGAGATGGCTACCGTGTCCTATCGCGAGGCCGTGGAATGCGCCGCGCCGCGCTATCATCGGCGCCGGATTCCGTTCCACGACCGTTTGATCGACTATGAAATCGTCATCCTGCCGTTCTCGAACGACGGACAGCAGGTCGACCTTCTGTTGACAGGAATCGTGCCCGATCGCGCGTTGTAAGGATTGGGATCGCGACGCGGCGATGTGCGGCCCGTCACTTCCGAAGTCAGCTGGAGGGCCATATGGGAGTGTGGCTTCCGGGTGACAGACGGGTCCGATCACCGACTTGTGTCTATCGCCGTCCGATCGGCACACTGATATTGTTCGCGGGAATCGGGGGCGCCCCGCCGGGCCGCGCTCCTTCAACAACTGAGAGGGTGAAATGAAGCGGTTTCTGGCTTTGGCTCTGGCGACAGCGACCCTGGCGGGCTGTGCCCAGACCTATCAGCCGGTAGTCGACACGCGCGGCCAGGATTCGGCGCGCTATCAGCAGGACCTGTATGAGTGCCGGCAATATGCCGAGCAAGTAAGCCCGGCCGGCGATGCCGCCGTCAGCGGCCTTGGCGGGGCTGCCGCGGGCGCGGCCCTGGGCGCCATCACGGGCGCCCTGGTGGGCGGCGTGAGCGCGGGCGAGGGCGCCGCCTTCGGCGCGGCTACCGGTGGCGCGGTCGGTGTCGGAACCGGCGCCTACAAGGGCGTCAACGAACAGCAGCGCATCATCGACAATTGCCTGCGCGGCCGCGGCTACAACGTCCTGAACTAGACATCCAGCTACAATCGTGCGACCCCGGCCGCCACCAGCGGCCGGGGTTTTTCTGTGACGGAGGCTCCCGCCGATCTTCGTCGGTTGCGGCTCGCCTGCGATCCGCTATGTTCGCGCTCATCCGAACGGGAGCGCGTCCCATGGACCTTTCCAAGATCAAGACCGGCGAGAACCCGCCCTACGACGTCAACGTGGTGATCGAGATCCCGCTGGGCGGAAACCCGGTCAAATACGAGCTGGATAAGGCGTCCGGCGCCATGTACGTGGACCGGTTCCTCTATACGGCGATGTTCTATCCCGGCAACTACGGCTTCATCCCGCACACGCTCGCGGCGGACAGCGACCCGATGGATGTGATCGTGCTCGGCCCGACCGCGGTGGTGCCGGGCGCGGTCGTGCGCTCGCGCCCGGTCGGCGCCCTCATCATGGAGGACGAGGCGGGGAATGATGAGAAGATCATCGCGGTGCCGGTCGACAAGCTGCATCCGTATTACACGAATGTCGGGTCATACCGCGACCTGCCGGAGGTGCTGCGCGAGCAGGTCTCGCATTTCTTTACCCACTACAAGGACCTCGAAAAAGGCAAATGGGTGAAGGTGTCGCGCTGGGCCGAGCCGGAGGAGGCGTGCGAGCTGATCCGGCAATCGATCGCCGCCGCGCGGAAGGGCTGATCCTTGCTGCCACGCGAATTCCAGAAGGCGCTGTCGGATTTCGTGCGCGCGGCCGCTGAGGCGGAGAGCGTCGAGATCAGCGTTGAGCAGGCACTGCCGGGGAACGCGCGGCGCGGCCATCTCCTGATCGCGGCGGACATTGCGGGCGGGCCGGTCGCCGGCCGGCAGGTTCTGGTGCTGCGCGAGGAGAGCCATGAGTGCGGGCCTGGCGCTCTCGCGACCGCGGAGGAGTTTGCCATCCGCCAGGTCGTGTTTGACGCCGGGGTGACGACACCGGAGCCGCTGTGGTTTGAGCCGAGCGGCGACGTGCTGGAAAAGCCGTTCATGATCCTGCGCCACGCTGCCGGCACCACCGACGCGGCCGTCTTGCAGGAGGAGCTGTCGGTGGAGGAGGGCGATCGTCTTGCCTATCGCCTCGGCCAGGAGCTGGCGCGGCTGCATGGGATCGCGCTCGCGCGCGCGCCGGCGCAGATCGCGTTCCTGCCGTGCCCGGGAACCGATTGGGCCGAGCAGCGCGCGGGAATTTGGCGGGCTGCGCTGGATGATCTGGCGCAACCGCTTCCGTGCTTCGAATGGGCTATCAACTGGTTCCTGGATCATGCTCCGGCGATCGAAGCATTCGCGCTCTGCCATCGCGACCTGCGGTTCGGCAACTTCGTTGCCGATGGCAAGCTGCTCGTCGGGATTCTCGATTTCGAGCGGGCCGGCTGGGGCGATCCGATGGAGGATCTCGGCTCGCTGTGCGCGCGCGGTGCGCGCCACGGGATGCCCGAACGAGAGGCCGGCGGCATCGGCAGCCGCGAGGCGCTCTATCACGGCTACAGGGATGTCACCGGACATGATGTCGATGACCGCCGCGTGCGGTTCTGGGAAATCGCGGCGGCGCTGCGCCAAGGCACCGCGGCGCTGCAGTGCGCCGCAAGGCCGTCCGGCGATGTGGAGCAGGGGCTGCGGGCGATGCTGACTGGCCTGCAGTCGATCGAGGCGGAGTACGATTTGCTGCTGGAGATCGAACGCTATGAGGCGGAGGGTGCGTGATGAAGCCGGTGCTGTCGCCGGGGCCGGCTGAATTGATCGAGCGCGCGATCGAGATCCTGCGTGCGCGCGTGCTGCCGCATGCGGCGCGGAGCCAGGATCACGATGCCGCGCTCGCCGCCTTGCGCGCACTCGCCATCGCGCAGGCTGAACTGGCCAGCGATCCCGCCATCGCGGCGCGCGAAGTGGCGGAGATAGAAGCGCTGCTCGGACAGACGTTCGGCGGCGACGCAGCTGGCGCGCGCCGTGCGCTCGCGCAGGCGATCCGCGCGCGCAGCCTGGCCGCGGACGGTCCAGCGCAAGTGCGCCTGCGCGATCACCTGCTGAAAGCCACCGCAAATCGCCTCCGCCTCACCAATCCCAAATACATGACGCGCCGACAGCGCAGGGCTGAGTCGTCTTATTAGGGGCGAGGATGGTCAGTTTCCGCTCGATGGGCCCGCGGCATTTGCGAAGCGGATTTCCAGGCACCGGACCAACGCTTGGTATCGCGGGTGAGCACGCAGGGGATCCATGTCCACGTCCCGCGCCATCCAGTGCACATGCCGCAAGGGGAGGTGCGGGACACAGTCTGCCAGCGCGTCAATGGCCGCCTCAACGGAGCCGTTCATCGACAGAAAGCAAGCGATGCTGCAGTGACAGTTGTAGTCCTCCGGATCGATCGCGATCGCGCAGCATGATGAATGAGTGTGTTGCGGCTATGGTGGCTCATCCCGCTCCGAGGACCTCGCCTGCGCTGCGGGTGAGGCCCTGGAGGGAGGCGCGCACGACATCGCATCGCACGTTGGCGGCCTGGCCCAGCAGGTGAGCGGCGCCGTCGTGCATGGCATAGAACCGCACAAGCCTGGCCGCGAGGTCGCCGGGCAGCAGGTCGAGCCGGTCGGCGTTTGCGCCGAACACGACTGCGCGCGGCAGGCTGAGCAGGCCGAGGTGCGAGTGAGGAATCGGCATATCCTGGATCAGCGTCGCAGTGCCGTCATACTGCTCCTGCGCCGAATCCCGGATGGCGGAGACTTCCGCCAGGAGGGTCGCCGCGAGCACCCGCTCGTCGACCGGGTCCTCGCCGGCTCCATGGGCGGGGGGCCGGCGCGCCAGCAGCGCGAGCGCGATGATCCCGAGCACGAGGATGAGGCCGAGCAGCGGCGCCTGCTCGATCCATTTCGGCACGGCGGCCTGCACCAGGCTGGACATCGTGGCCGGTGCAGCCGGCGGTGCGGCCTCGCGCGGCGCCCAGATGCCGAGCTTGCGCTCGCGCGCATCGGCCTCCTCGGTATCGTAGCGCGCCGCTAGCTCGCGCTCCTGGGCGGTGGTTTGCGTGCCAACGCGATAGACCGCCGCCAGCCCCTGCGACAGCAGCTCCGGCGCCAGGTCGGTGCCGTCGATGGTGCAGACCGCGATTGATTCATGGTCGGTGCCGCGGTCGACCTCCCGGCAGATCACGCGCTGCCCGCCAGCCAACCCGTCCAGATAGACCCGCGCGTTGGGCCCGTGGTCGGCGCTGATGTCCGGCGCGGCGATTCCGAACAAGCGGACCAGGCGGTCGCCGATGCGCAACTCGTCGCCGTCGATCACCGTCGCCATGCCTTCGATGGTCGGGCCGCCGGCGGGCGCGAGGGGCGCCTGGCCGACTTGCCCGATCGGCACGGCCGGCGGGGCAGGCGCAACGTTGTCGTTCTGCGCGCTCGCGGAAACGTTCAAGGCACACAGCGCGACAGCGATGGCGCAGGTCAGGAGTCGGTTCATGGGCGATTCCGCTGCTACTCGATGCCGGCCTTGGTAGCGAAGCGCAATGCGTGCGTCAAATCGGCGTCAATCGAGCCGGATCTCGGCCAGCCTCCACAGCGCTTCGGAATATTTCGCGGCGGTGCCAGCGATGATTTCGGGCGGGATGTGCGGGCCCGGCGCCTTCTTGTTCCAGTCCAGCGTCTCCAGGTAGTCCCGCACGAACTGCTTGTCATAGCTGGGCGGGCTGACGCCGACGCGATACAGATCGGCCGGCCAGAAGCGCGAGGAATCCGGAGTCAGCATCTCGTCCATGACATAGAGCCTTCCATCATCGTCGGTGCCGAATTCAAGTTTGGTGTCAGCGATGAGGATGCCGCGCTCAGCGGCATGGGCTGCCGCCCACTTGTAGATCGCGAGCGTCGCGGCGCGCACCTGTTCGGCGAGGTCGCCGCCGATCTTCGCCACGACCGCATCGAAAGTGACGTTCTCATCATGGTCGCCCGCAGCGGCCTTGGTCGAGGGTGTGAAGATCGGTTGGGGCAATTGCTCGGCCTGGCGCAGGCCGCCGGACAGCCTGATGCCGCACAAAGCCCCAGTCGCCTGATAATCCTTCCAGCCGGAGCCGATCAGATAGCCGCGCGCAATCGCCTCGACCGGCAGAGGCTTCAGCTGGCGCGCCACCACGGCGCGCTTCGCATGGAGCGCGGGGTTGGTGCCGCGCGGCAGCACGTCAGCCGGCGGCGTCCACAGCAGATGGTTCTGCATGATGTGCGCGGTCTTGCCGAACCAGAAGCTCGACATCTGGGTCAGCATCTCGCCCTTGCCGGGAATCGGGTCCGGCAGCACCACGTCGAACGCGGAGAGGCGATCGGTCGCGACGATCAGCAGCCGGTTGCCCGGCAGCGCGAACACGTCGCGCACCTTGCCGCGATAGAGGAGATCGAGGCCGGGCAAATCGGCTTGCAGGAGAGTGGTGGGCAAAGTGCGCTCCGCAGGTTGGAGCGGTGTTGGTAGCGGAGGGGAGGAAGGGCGTCAAATGGCTGTCAAGCACCCCAACCCTCGCCGAGCTGCAATGAAACCCCTCCCCCGAGTCGGGGGAGGTCAGGGTGGGGGCGAGACGGTTCAGCTTGGCGCAGGCGTGCGGCGGAGAGAACAACCCCCACCCCGGCCCTCCCCCAGCTTGGGGGAGGGGATTCTCGTTGGAGGAAGGAGTGAGGTCTTCTGACTTCTGACTTCCGGCTTCTGACTTCCGTCAGCCGCTGATTCCCGGCATCAGCTTCTTGTCGCCCTCGTGGTCGCCGCCGTCGGAGAGTTCGTCGAGGGTGACGTCGACGGCCTGCTCGAATTTGGTCAGCGTCTCCGCGAGGCACGCCTCATCGTGGGCCGAGGAGATGAACCAGGGCTCGCGGCTGTCGGGCTCGCACATCACGCCCATGTCGATCAGGATGCCCGCCATCGTATCGTAGAAGGTGTAGTCGCTGAGCTTCCAGTTGCGGTAGGTGGTCGGCGCCTGGGCGCTGAAGAACAGGCCGGACATCGAGCCATGGCCGGTGAAGCTGTGCGGGATGCCGCGCCGGCTCAGCACCTTGTGCATGCCTTCCTGCATCGCCTTGCCATAGGCCGCGATGCGGTCGAGCGCATCGGTCTCCTTGAGGATGGTCAGCGTCTTCTCGGCGGCGGCGAGGCTCATGGCCTGTGCCGTGTAGGTGCCGCCATGGGCGACGCCCTTGCCGTACTTCCGCATGATCTCCTCGCGCCCGCCGATCGCCGCGATCGGGTAGCCGTTGGCCATCGCCTTGGCGACGGTGAAGATGTCGGCCTCGATGCCATAGAGCGCCTGGGCGCCGCCCTTGCCGACGCGGAAGCCGGTCTTCACCTCGTCCACGATCATCAACACATTGTATTTGGTGCAGAGCGCGCGCACCGCCTTGATGAACTCGGGCTTGGAGGGGATGCCGCAGCAATTGCCGAGGATCGGCTCGATCAGCACCGCTGCGATCGAATCATGGTGCTGCTTCAGCACCTCCTCAAGGCGGTTGGCGTCGTTGTACGGCACCTGCCAGAACAGCTGGCGCACCAGCTTCGGCACGCCCTGGCCGTAGGAAACCAGCACGGGATCCTTGCTCTGGTCCTTCATGCTGTCCGGGTCGGCGGTCCACATGGTGGCGTCGAACAGGCCGTGATAGGAGCCCTCGAAGGTGACGTAGTTGTCCTTGCCGGTGTAGCCGCGCGCCAGGCGCAGCGCGGCCATCACCGCCTCGGTGCCGGAGTTGGAGAAGCGCACCAGCTCGGCCGCCGGCATCATGTCCTTGATCAGCTTTGCGACCCGCACCTCGCCCTCGGTGCCGAGGGCATAGACCGTGCCGACGCTCTGTGCCGCGCGCGCGGCGGCGTCGACCTCGTCGTGGCAGTGGCCGAGAATCGCGGGGCCATAGCCCAGGCGATAGTCGATGTACTCATTGCCATCGATGTCCCAGAGCCGCGCGCCCTTGCCGCGCTCGACGAACACGGTCTGCTTCTCGCCCCAGAAGCGGAAGTTGGACGAGACCCCCAGCGGCAGATGCTTCACAGCCTCCAGATAGTGCGCGTTGGATTTGGTGAGGTTGCGCCGCTCGGTCTTGATCGTGGACATGAATCGCTCCGGGTTGCACCGGCCGCTGAAGCCCTCCATAGCGTCGTCTCAGCGACTGATTTGTTAAATGACGATATAGAAAACCTAGCCCTGTTCTGGCATAATGTCCAGCATGTTAAATGATCATTTAATTCCGCAGGTGCAGCAATCCGTTGCATTTCAACGGGTTGGGTATATTGTCTTCGCCTCAAACGCGAGATGCGGACTCGCATGACAAAGGCTGTCAGAATGGCGAAAGCGGAAGCTTCCAAGGAGATCAGGCGCAAGCAGCTGATCGACGCGACCATGCGCGCGATCGGGCGCTACGGCTATGCCAGCCTCACGCTGACCCACGTCGCGGGCGAAGCGGGGCTCTCGCCCGGCATCGTCAATTTCTATTTCAAGTCCAAGGATCAGCTCCTGATCGCGACGCTCGAGAACATCGCGGAGGAATATTCCGGGCTGTGGCAGGGCGCGATCGCGAAGGGCGGGGTGTCGCCCGCCGCCGGCCTCGCCGCGATGATCGAGGCCGACTTCCACGCCTCGGTCTGCAACGCGGAAAAGGTTTCGGTCTGGTACGCGTTCTGGGCGGAGGCGCGTAACAACGCCAACTACCAGAGCCTGGTGATGCGGCTGGAGGAGGAATACCTCAAGGAGACCGAGCAGCTCTGCGCCCGCATCGTGGCCGAGGGCGGCTATGAGGGCGTCGACGCGCACCAGGCTGCCGTCGGCCTCAACGCCATGATCGACGGATTGTGGTTCGACTGCCTGATGTCGCCGGCCAAGTTCGACCGGCAAGGGGCGAAGCGCACGTGCCTTGCCTATCTCTCCGCGGTCTTCCCGGCGCATTTCGGCGCGGGCGCCGCCACCAGGCGCGGCAAGGGCGAGGTCGACGCGAACATCGCAATGGCGATCGACCAGGACGTGCAAGGGCGCGATGCGCACCGCGCACGCCTCGCGGCGGCGTTGCGCAAGCGGCTGGAGCCCGTGGGGCCGATGCGGCGCGAGGCGCTCGCCGCCGCGACGGGCGTCTCCGCGAAGGTGCTGGAAAGCTGGCTGGAAGGACGGGCGGAGCCGACCTCCTGGCAGATGGGGCGGTTGATCGTGGCCGTCGACGCGCAGCTCTGGATGGAGGTCTACGGGCCGGTCCATGAGAAAGCGCAGCGCCTGTTCGAGGCCAGGCTGGCACAACAGCGCGACTTCGCCGAACGCGAGCAGGCGGCGCTGAACACGCTCTCCGGCAAGAAGGAATAGGCGAGGCACCAATGCCAGCAACGGACTCCGCAGAACCCCTTCCCCCCTTGTGGGGGAAGGTTGGGATGGGAGGTGCCGCCGCACGATTGCAAACGTGCTTGGCAGGATCTAGTCCGTCAGCGTCGTGTGTTGTCGGCGCACACGCCCAACGATCGTGCGGCGTCACCCCCCATCCAGCTCCGCCTAAGCTCACTGCGTTCGCTAAGGCTCCGCATCCTTCCCCCACAAGGGGGGAAGAGAATTCATTGCGAGTGGGATGAAGGTGATGCGGGGGGCGACATCGGCCGGAGAGGCACTGGCGCGCCATCGCTTGGCGCCGTTGCTGATGCCGAAGCGCGTGGCGCTGGTCGGCGCTTCGCCGAAGGAGGGCACGGTCGGCAACGGCATGATCGTGGCCGCGACGATGGGCGAGGGGGCGACGGAGATCGCGCTCATCAATCCCAACTACCAGGAGATCGCCGGGCGTCCGGTCTATCCAAGCCTGCGCGACGCGCCGGGGCCGATCGACATGGCGGTCCTCGGCGTCTCCAGCGAGCGGCTGGAAGCGGCGATGCGGGACGCCATCGCGGCGGGCGTGAAAGCGGTCACCATTTTCGCCTCCGGCTATCTCGACACCGATCCCGCGTCGAAGCTGACCCAGCGCATCGCGGCGATGGCGCGCGAGGCCGGCATCCAGATCTGCGGCGGCAATTGCATGGGGTTCTATAACCTGAGCTATGGCCTGCGGGTCTGCGGCTTCCCGCCGCCGCCCTGGATGCGCAAAGGCGGCGCCGTGCTGCTGACCCATTCGGGCTCGGTCTATTCCGGCATCTGCCACAACGACAAGCGCATGGGCTGGGCGCTGGCGGTTTCGGCGGGACAGGAGCTGACCACCACCATCGCCGACTATCTCGATTTCGCGCTGGAGATGCCGGAGACGCGCTGCGTCGGGTTGTTCCTGGAGACGGTGCGCGATCCGGCGAACTTCGTGGCGGGCATCGAGAAGGCGCGGGCTCGCGAGATCCCGGTGATCGCCTTGAAGGTCGGCAAGACGGCGGCCTCTGCCGCCAAAGCCGTCAGCCATTCCGGCGCCATCGCGGGCAACCACGCCGCCTATGCCGCCTTGTTCGACCGGCACAACGTTGTCGAGGTTGACACACTGGACGACTTCGCCAACGCGCTGCGGCTCTATTCCGGGCCGCGGCGGCTGGCGGCCGGCGGCATCGCCACCATGCACGATTCCGGCGGGCTGCTGGAGTTGACCATCGATCTCGCGGAGAAGCGCGGCGTCCCGTTCGCAGCGATCTCCGAAGGGACCAAGGCGCGGCTGGCGGCGCGGCTTGACGCGGGGCTGGAGCCGGCCAATCCGCTCGATGCCTGGGGCACGGGCAAGGATTACGAAGCGGCGATGGGCGATATGATGACGGCTCTGGTCGACGACCCCGCCACCGCCTGCGGGATTTTCTGCGTAGAGACCCGCGACGGCTACTACCTGTCGGACGGTTATGCGGCGCTGATGGAAAGTGCGTTCGCGCGCACGACGAAGCCACTGCTGCTCGCCGCCAACCTTGGCAGCAACGGATCGGATGGCGTGGCGCAGCGCCTGACCGAGCGCGGCATTCCCGTCCTGTCGGGGGTCGATTCCGCGCTCGCCGTGATGAAGGCCGCCTTGCGCCATCGCGACCGCGCCGCGGCGCAGCGGCTCGAGATCCCGCCGGCACCCGCCGGACTGCGCGAGAAATGGGCGCCCCGCCTCGCGCATGGCGAGCCCCTGGACGAGGATGCCAGCCTGGCGCTGCTGGGGGATTACGGGCTGAAGGTGCCGAAGCGGCACGTCGTGGGCAGCGAGGAGCAGGCTCTGCTGTGGGCCGAGCGGCTCGGCTATCCCGTTGCGCTCAAGACCGCGATGCCGGGCATCCACCACAAGTCGGATGTCGGCGGCGTCAAGCTCGACATCCGCGACGCGGCGCAGTTGCGCGCGGCCTATGGCGATATCGCCAGGCGGCTTGGCGCACGCATGCTGCTGACGCGGATGGCGGAGAAGGGGACGGAACTGGCGCTCGGCGGCCTGCATGATTCGCAATTCGGCATGCTGCTGATCCTGAGCGCCGGCGGCACGCTGATCGAGCTGATGGAGGATTGCGCGTTTGCCCTAGCGCCGATCGACGAACTGGAGGCCGAGCGCAAGCTGGACGGATTGCGGCTGCGCAAGCTGCTGGCCGGCGTGCGCGGGGGCAAGCCCGCGCACCTGCCCAGCATCCTCATGACCATCGCGCGCTTCTCGGTCATGCTGGCGGACCTGGATGGCCTGGTTGCGGAGGTCGATGTCAACCCGCTGATCGCCGGCCCCGGCGCCTGCCTGGCCGTCGACGCGCTGATCGTGCCGCGCAAGAAATGACGCTCTGACGGAACAGCCCTCTCCACCGTCATCCGGCCTTGAGCCGGGATCCATCGACGAGCCGCTCGTGCGACTGCGGATGGACCCCGCCTCAAGGCCGGGGTGACGGAAGGGGAGAAGGATAGGACGAGAATACGAGGGAACCAATGGACCTGTCACTCACTGCCGCGGACATCGAAGCGCAGGCACGCGCTCGCGCCTTTGCGGAAACCTGGCTGCATCCCAACGAGATCGCCTGCGACGAGCGCACGCTCTCGAAGAAGACGCTCGCCGAGATCAAGAAGAATGTCCTGCGCTACAGGCTGAACGGCGTCAACCACACAAAGGAAGACGGTGGCCACAGCTACACGCCGCTGCAGCAGATCCTGATCTGCGAGCAGCTCGGCCGCGCCACCAACGGCATGTGGACCGTATGCTGGAAGGCCTCGACGCCGCTGAAATACGGCACAGAGAAGCAGCGCAAGGAGTTCCTGCTGCCGATCAATGCCGGCAAGGGCCGCGCCTGCTACGCAATCACCGAGCCGCAGGCCGGCTCCGACCCCTCGATGGTCAAGACCACGGCCGTGAAGAAAAAGGGCCAGTGGGTGATCTCCGGCGAGAAGTGGTTTGTCACCTCGGCTGATGCCTCGCACGTTATCCTGGTGCACGCCCACGTCGACGGCGACCCGAGCAAGCCGACCATTTTCATCGTCGACAAGGACGCGCCGGGCGTGAAGGTCACGCGCATACCGAAATTCACCCACAACTATCTCTACGAGCATTTCGAGATGGTGTTCGACAAGGTGAGCGTGGGCGACGACCGGCGCTTGGGCGAGGTGGGGCAGGGCTTCGACCTCACCAAGGAATGGTTCACCGAGACGCGGATCGAGATCGCGGCCCATTGCCTGGGCGCCGCCACCCGCGCCACCGAGATCGCCAACGACTACGCGGCGGGGCGCGTGCAGTTCGGCAAGCCGATCCGCGACTTCCAGGCGATCGAGTTCATGCTGGCGGACATGGCGGTCGATTTGTTCGCGACCAAGAGCATGATCTACCGTGTCGGCGCGGAGCTGAATGCCGGCCTCGACAGGAAGATGCAGCACGCCCGCGCCTCGGCGCTCAAGCTCTACGCCTCCGAGATGGCCGGCCGCGTTGTGGACAAGGCGGTGCAGATCCTGGGCGGCCGCGGCTACATGCGCGAGAACCCGGTCGAGCGCCTCTACCGCGACGTCCGTGTCGACCGCATCTGGGAAGGCACCAGCGAAATCCAGCGCATGGTGATCGCGGGCCAGATCAAGAAGCGCGGGCTGGGTATCTACAGCGGGTGGTGAAGCGATCTGTGAGGCGAAACCCGCATCTGACCTCTGACATCTGTCTTCTGACTTCTGGATTACCACACCGGATCGATCGGCGTTTCCAGGCCGTGCTGCGCCTCGATCACTTCGGCGGCGTCGAGGGCGAGGTCTTCGCGGTAGCGGCCGGCAATCACCTGGACGCCGAGCGGCAGGCCCTTGGGCGCGCGGTCGACCTCCGTGGTGCCGACCGGCACCGACGCTGCGGGGAAGCCTAGCAGGTTGACCGTGACCAGCAGCGCCTGCGAATCCAGCACGTGGCGGGTATGCTCCAAATCGGTGGTGTCGAAGCCGATCTCGAACGGCAGGTCGCCGCTGGTGGGGCCGACCAGGACCAGATACTGCTCCAGGAACAGCGACCATTCGCGGCGGTGCTTCGTGATCTGGGCGAAGGCCTTGATGTAGTCGGCGATGCCGATGGCCGGCAACGAGTCGCGCCACAGCTTCACCGCCTTGATGCCGAGCGGGTCGGCGTTGGCCTCGATCGTCTGCCACAGCATCTCGCGGATGTCGGCTGCGACCAGTGTCACCCAGAGCTCGCGCGCGGCCTCGATCGAAGGCGGCGTGACCTCCTCCACGACATAGCCGGCATTGTCGAGCGCCGCGCCCGCCTTGCGCACCGCCTCGGCCACGGCCGGATGCGTGAACTGGCCGGGCGCGCCGGTGATGAGGCCGGCCCTGATCGGCCGCTGCACGTTGCGGCCTTGAGGGCGCGCCGGCACCCACCAGGGGTCGCGCGCGTCGCGCCCGCTCATGGCATGGAGCCCGAGGCGCACGTCCTTCACGCGGCGCGCCAGCGGTCCCTGCACCGAGAAGGCGAGGAAGGTGGGCGCACGCTCGGCCTGTGCGGAGGGGTTGAACGCCGCGACCCGCCCCATGGTGGGGCGGATGCCGGCGACGCCGCAGCAATAGGCCGGATAGCGGATCGAGCCGCCATAGTCGTTGCCGTGCGAAATCGGGCCGATGCCGGCGGCAACGGCCGCGCCCGCGCCGCCGGAGGAGCCGCCGGGAGTCCTCCCCTTGGCCCAGGGGTTGTAGGTGCGGCCGCGCAGCGCGTTGTCGGTGTCCCAGCGCAGCGAATAGGCCGGGCAGTTGGTCCGCCCGATGAACACGGCGCCCGCCCTGCGCCAGTTGGCGACGACCGGCGAATCCGCCGGCGCGATCACGTCCTTGTAGGCGACGACGCCGTTCGGCGTGGGCAGGTCCTTCTGGTCGATGTTCTCCTTGGTGGTAACCGGCACGCCGTGCAGCGGGCCCAGCGCCTCGCCGGCCTTCACCGCCGCGTCGGCGGCCTCGGCTTCGCGCAGCGCCTGCTGCGCGGTCTGGAAGGTGACGGCGTTGAGCTTCGGGTTGACGGCGTCGAGGCGCTTGAGGCACGCCTCCGTCGCCTCGCGGCTGGACACCTTGCGCAGGCGGATCGCCTTCGCCAGGTCGATCGCATCCCACTGCCACAGTTCCGTCTTGCTCATGGTGAACCTCGCGCAATTCGAAGCGCGAACCGTAGCGCGGCGCAACTTGAATGGCTAGAGTGGCGCCCGCATCCACATCGGGGGAATCATGAAAGTCTTCATCAGCGCCGACATCGAGGGCACGGCGGGCATCACCAACTGGGACGAGGCGAGGAAGACCCACGCCGACTATCCCGAGCACCGCCAGCAGATGACGCGCGAGGTGCTGGCGGCCTGCGCCGGCGCCAACGCGGCGGGGGCGAAGGATATCCTGATCAAGGATGCCCACGCGACCGGGCGCAACATCCTCCAGGCCGAGTTGCCGGAGAATGCCCGCCTGGTGCGCGGTTGGAGCGGGCATCCCATGAGCATGGTGCAGGAGCTGGACAAGAGCTTCGACGCGGCGATGTTCGTCGGCTATCACTCGAAGGCGGGCGACGAGACCAACCCGCTGGCGCACACGCTCAACCTCGACATCATGCGCATGCGCATCAACGGTGTGCCGACCTCGGAATTCCTGCTGCACGCCTATGCGGCAGCCTATGTCGGCGTGCCGGTGGTGTTCGTATCGGGCGACAAGCAGCTCTGCGCCGACATCAAGGGGCACAATCCCAGCATCACGACGGTGGCGCTGAGCGAAGGGAAGGGGCCATCGACCATCTCGATCGCCCCGAGGCTCGCCTGCGAGCGCATCCGCAAGGGCGTGGAGCAGGCGCTGAACTGCGATCTCAGGAAGTCGTTGCTGAAGCTGCCGAAGCGCTTCGTCCTGGAGATCGAGTTCAGCAACCCGGTGAAGGCATACAAGTCGTCGTGGTATCCCGGCTGCAAGCACACCGGCAACCGCACCATCCGCTTCGAGACCCGCGACTATTTCGAAGTGATGCGCGCGCTGAAGTTCGTGGCGTAGCTCTGATGAACCCCTTCCCCCCTTGTGGGGGAAGGTTGGGATGGGGGGTGCCGCCGCACGACGGCAAAGTGAAAGTGCTCAGCACCACCGAGCGTGCGCGCAACATGCTTTGCACGCGATTCGTCAGTAATGATTGTGCGGCGTCACCCCCTATCCGGCTTCGCCTAAGCTCACTTCGTTCGCCAAGGCTCCGCACCCTTCCCCCACAAGGGGGGAAGGGAAAGAGAGCTACGCCGTCGCCACCAGGTGCCCGCCGCCGAGGTCGCGGTAGTCCACGAATTGCGGCTCGTAATCCACCGGCCTGAATGGGCTCGGCACCTCGCCTTCGAGACGCCGACGTGCCAGGCCGCGGCGGGACGGGTCGGGGATCGGCACGGCGGCCAGCAGCTTTTTCGTATAGGGATGCTGCGGGTTGCCAAGCACCTCCCGGGTCGGTCCGGTCTCCACGATCTGGCCGAGATACATGACGGCGACGCGGTGGCTGACCTGCTCCACCACCGCCATGTCGTGCGAAATGAAAAGGTAGGAGAGGCCGAGCTCCGCGCGCAGTTCCTTCAGGAGCTCCAGGATTTGCGCCTGGATCGAGACATCGAGGGCCGATACGCATTCATCGGCGATGATGATCTTCGGGCTGAGACTGAGCGCGCGGGCGATGCAGATGCGCTGCCGCTGCCCGCCGGAGAATTCATGCGGAAAGCGCGCCATCTGCTCCGGCGTGAGGCCGACGCGCCCGAACAGGTCCGCGACGCGCTCCTTCAGCGCCGCTCCCTTGGACAGTGCGTGGATCACCAGCGGCTCGCCCACCAGGTCGCCGACGTTCATGCGCGGGTCGAGCGAAGCGTGCGGATCCTGGAATATCATCTGCACGTCGCGGCGCAAGGTGCGCAGCGCATCGCCGGTGAGGTTCGCCGTCTCCTTGCCCGCCACCTTGATCGAGCCGGTGAACGGAGCGAGGTGCATGATGGCGCGCGCGGTGGTCGACTTGCCGCAGCCGCTTTCACCGACCAGGGCCAGTGTCTCGCCGGGCGCGAGGTCGAAGGAGATCTTTTCCACCGCATGCACCCGCTGCTTCGTGCGATGGAAGAAGCCGCCTTTCAGGTCGAACCGCACGATGAGGTCGCGGACGGACAGGATCGGTTCCGGCTTTGGTGTCTCGCCGGGCGCATTGCGGCCGTTGCCGAATTTCGGAACCGCCGCCAACAATGCCTTGGTGTAATCTTCTTGCGGGTCCTTGAACACCGACCTGGCGCTGCCCTGCTCGACCATCCTACCGTAGCGCATGACGACGACCCGGTCGGCCATCTCCGCCACCACGCCCATGTCGTGGGTGATGAGGATGATGGCGGTGCCGGTCTGCTTCTGAAGGTCGCTCATCAGCTCCAGGATCTGCGCCTGGATGGTGACGTCAAGCGCGGTGGTCGGCTCGTCTGCGATCAGGATCTTGGGGTCGCACGACATCGCCATCGCGATCATCACGCGCTGGCGCATGCCGCCGGAGAGCTCGTGCGGGAACTGCCTCATGCGCCGGCGCGCCTCGGGGATGCGCACGGAGTCCAGCATGGCGATGGCGCGCTTCTCCGCCGCCGCCTCGCCGAGGCCCTTGTGGCGGCGCAGGCCCTCCACCATCTGCGTACCGATCGACAGCACGGGATTGAGGCTGGTCATCGGCTCCTGGAAGATCATGGCGATGTCGTCGCCACGGACGCCTTGCATCTCCGTCTCGGGCAGCGTGAACAGGTCGCGGCCCTGGAACATCGCGGTGCCGCTGATGATGCGCCCGCCGGGCTTTGGCAATAGGCGCATGAGGGAGAGCGCTGTCACCGACTTGCCCGATCCGGATTCGCCCGCAATGCAAAGCGTCTCGCCGGCGCCGAGGGTGAATCCGAGCCCGTCGACCACGGTCACCGGCCCGCTCGGCGTCGCGAACGCCACGCGCAGGCCGGAGAGGGCGAGGAGCGTCATTGCTCTTCCCCCCTTGTGGGGGAAGGATGCGGAGCCTTAGCGAACGAAGTGAGCTGAGGCGGAGCTGGATGGGGGGTGCCGCCGCACGATGCCAGGGAGCAGGGCTCCATTGCTACGCGGTGGCGAGCAATGATGGTCAACGCTCCCCAACTGACATCGTGCGGCGGCACTCCCCATCCCAACCTTCCCCCACAAGGGGGGAAGGGGCTCACCGTGCATTTTCGCGTCAATCCAGCACCACCCTCGGGAAATAGAGGCTCACCACCCAGTTGGGCATGTCGACGATCTCGCTGATCTTCAGGTCGGCGCAGACCGAGCACAGCATGTAGGCTTCGACTGCGGACATGTTGTGGCGCTTGGTAAGCAAGTCGATCATGCCGCTCACCGCGGCGCGCGCGCCGGCGAACAGGTCCGGGCCGATGCCGGTGGTGACGTCATAGCCCTTCTCGTCCAGATGGCGCGCGATCGGGCCGGGCGTGCGGAAGCGCGGCATTTTCAGCTTTGCATCCTTCACGATGTCCAGCTTCAGCGTCACCTTGTGCTGGCTCTCGATCGCGGTGCCGCAGACCTCGCCGTCGCCTTGCGCTGCGTGCGGGTCGCCGATCGAGAACAAGGCGCCTTTCACCTCCACGGGGAGGAACAGCTCCGCCCCGAGCGAGATGTCCCGGATGTCCATGTTGCCGCCGACCTGGCGCGGTGGCACCACCGAATGCAGGCCAGGCTCCGCCGGCGCGACGCCGATGGTGCCGCAGAACGGCTTCAGCGGCACCGCGGCGAGCCCGCCGAACATCGCCGGCTTGCTGAGGCTCGCATCGTATTTCCAGATATGCAGCGCCAGCTCCTTGAACTGGTCGGCCAGCAGCCCGAAGCCGGGGATGTTCGCGGTCCAGCCCCAACCGCTGTTCTGGTAGCCGAGAAACGTGATGCGCAGCGCATCGCCCGGCTCCGCCCCATCGACCTCGATCGGGCCGAGCGTCGGGTTGATTTTGCCGAAATCCAGCCGCGCCAGGTCGGCCGCCTTCCAGTCCGGATTGATCTGGCCGCAGGAGGGGTCGAGGCAGTCGAACTCCAGCACGTCGCCCGGCGCCGCCCTGGCGACCGGCGGAAACGCGTTGTTCCAGCCGATATGGTGCTGGTGGCTGTGGATGGTGCTGACTGGCCCGTGCGGATGGTTGTGGCGCATCACGTCACCTCCTCGTCACTGCTCGACCCACACCGCATCGAACGGGAAGGGTTGGCTGATGATGTCGCTGAACAGGCTGACATCGCCCTTCAGGCGCTCCGAGCGGAGTGAATAGCGGTTGGGATTGAACAACGGCACCCAGGCGGCGTCGTTGTCCATGATGTCGGCCATGATCTTGCGCCAGGCGTCGATGCGCTCGCCGGAGCGCGACGGATCGGCGATCGAGTCGGCCTGCCGCGCGCGGGCGTCGATGTCCTTGTTGCAATAGAACGACCAATTGTATCCGCCTTCGACTGCGCCCGCGCAGCCCAGGATGGCGGTATAAAAGTTGCTGGGATCGGGGAAGTCGGCATACCACTCGGTCAGGGTCATTGCGGTCGCGTCGGGCTTGCTCGCCGTCCCGATGAAGGCGGCGAGGTCGAGCCCGCGCAGGGCGACCTTGATGCCGACCTGCGCGAGATCCTGCTGGATCGACTGCGCCATGCGCGGCCACGGGTCGACATTCTGGAAATAGAGCTCGGTCGAGAAGCCCTTCTCCAGTCCGGCCTCCTTCAGCAGCGCCTTGGCCTTTTCCGGCGCATAGGGATAGCCCTGGTATTTGGGGTCGAAGCCGGCCATGGCGGGCGGCAGGATCTGGCCCGTCACCGTGCCGCGGTTGTTCAGCACCTGGACCAGCCGCTGCTTGTTGATCGCCATGTTGACGGCGCGCCGCACCCGCACGTCGTCGAACGGCTTGATGTTGAAATTCATGGTCATGTAGTTGGTGTTGAGCTGGCCCGCCGTGACGAACCGGTCC
>DASSBF010000089.1:0-11370 GCA_035699005.1 Dongiaceae bacterium | reverse complement strand
AATTCCGCGCGCGCCCACGGCGATGATCCCGCGCCGCTGCTGGCCGCGCTTGAGGAAACCATCCAATGGCTGGAGGCGAGCGGGTTCCTCAGCGACCGCGCGTATGCCGAAGCCAAGGCGCGCGCGCTGGCGGCGCGCGGCCCCTCGCGCGCGCATATCATCGCCAGCCTGGCGTCCAAGGGAGTCGCGGTCGCGGCGGCGCGCGCCGCCGTCGACCGCCTGTCGGTGGAGTACCAGGAGCCGGAACTGGAAGCCGCGCGCCGCTACGCGCGGCGGCGGCGCCTCGGCCCCTATCGCGGAGCGGACGAATTGCGCGCCGGATGCCGCGACAAGGACCTGGCCGCCATGGCCCGCGCCGGCTTCGCCGGCCGCATCGCCCGCCAGGTCATCGACGCGGAGCGCGAGGCCTAGGCCGCGACGCCTTTCCGCCCGAAGCTCACCCAGACGCAATGCGCGATCGGCATCGGCTGCTGGGGGAACTCCTTCTCGAGCATCGCGCCGAGCTCGGCATCGAAGGCCCGCACCTGGTCCGGCGGCAGGCTGGCGGAGATGCCGGCCGAGGCGCGCATGCGGCCGCGCCAGCCTTCGTGGGTGTAGGGAATCTCGTAATCGACCGAAAAGCTCTCGATCGATTGGAAGCTTGCCGCGCGCAAATCGCGCACGAAGCCGGGCTTCAGCCCGTCGAGCCCGTCCCACGGCCATTTGGGATTGTGCCGGCGCACGATCGCCTCGGTGCGCGCGACAACATTTCCCTCCATCGGCAGCCAGTCCTGCGAGCAGATCGCCAGCCAGCCGCCGGGCTTCAGGAGGCGCAGCACCTCCGCCGCTGCCTTCAGCCGGTCGAACCAGTGCCAGCAGGTTGCCGCCGTCACCAGATCGAAGCTGCCTGGCGGCAAGCCGGTCGACTCCGCCTTGCCGACGACATACTCGATGCCGAGGCCCTGCGCCGCGTCCAATGCCTTGGCCGCCGCCATCATCTCCGCCGAGGCGTCGAGGCCCGTGACGATGAGCCCGCGCTGCGCCAGCCCGCGCGCCAGATAGCCGGTGCCGGTGGCAAGGTCCAGCGCCCGCATGCCGGGCCGTATGAGGCCGCGCCGCATCAGCCGCTCGAACAGCCAGTCCGGATAGCCGGCGCGGTAGCGCGCGTAGTCCGCGGCGGTCTTGCCGAAATCGGCGGTGAATCGCTCGCCCTTGGCCATGCGATCTTGTAGCGGCTGGACAAGGCCGCGCCAAGCCGCCACCTTGGCGCCATGACAACCGAAGGTGCAGTGCAGGAAGCGGAAGCCGAGCTGATCGTGGTCGGCGGCGGGCTGGTCGGGCTGACGCTCGCGATCGCCTGCGCCGAAGGCGGCATCCACACCATCGTGATCGAGGCGGAATCGGCCGATGCGCTGACGGGCACCGGCTAT
The DNA here is from genome assembly GCA_035699005.1 of Dongiaceae bacterium. Classification (GTDB taxonomy): domain Bacteria; phylum Pseudomonadota; class Alphaproteobacteria; order Dongiales; family Dongiaceae; genus Dongia_A. The sequence continues at coordinate 9,961 of DASSBF010000089.1, read as the reverse complement.
GATGGCCGCTCCGCCGCCATCGCCTATGGCTCGCAGCAGGTGCTTGCCGCCATTGGCGCCTGGGACGCCATCGCGCCGCATGCCCAGCCCATCCTCGATATCCGCGTCACCGACGGATCCTGGCACGTCAAGGGCGAGAGCCACGCGTTCGTGCACTACAGTCACAGGGACCTCAGAAGTCAGAAGTCAGAAGTCGAAAGTCAGAAGGTCGAGGACGCTGGCATGTCCTGCGAAATCGATCCTCTATCCAGAGAAGAGGCCCGACCTGGAGCGCTTCGATCGAGTCTGACTTCTGACTTCCGACTTCCGACTTCCGATCCCCCCTTCGGTTTCATCGTCGAGAACCGCGTGACGCGCATCGCGCTGCTGGCGCGGGCCAGGGAATGCGCGAACCTGACGCACATCGCGCCGCGCACGGTCACCGCGCTCGACCTCGCCGGCGAGGCGGCACGCGTGACCTTGGATGACGGCAGCGTGCTGACGGCGCAGCTGGTGGTCGCGGCCGACGGCAAGCAATCGGCGCTGCGGCGCATGGCGGGCATCCAGGCGCGTCGGTTTGGCTATCGCCAGACCGCGATCGTCTGCACAGTGACCCACGAGCTGCCGCACCACGGCGTGGCGCACGAGCATTTCCTCCCCGCCGGCCCGTTCGCCATGCTGCCGATGACGGACGAGACGTTGCCGGATGGGAGCGTGCGGCATCGCTCCTCGATCGTCTGGTCGGAGGATCCGCGCCTGGTGCCGATGCTGCTGAAGCTGGACGACGAGGCGTTCGGCAAGGAGATAGAGCGGCGCTTCGGCCTCAGCCTGGGCAAGGTGCGGCCGCTCGGCCCGCGCTTCTCCTATCCGCTCACCATGACGCTCGCCGACAGCTACGTGCGCGAACGCTTCGCCCTGACCGGCGATGCGGCGCACGGCATCCATCCGATCGCCGGCCAGGGCTTCAACCTCGGCGTGCGCGACGTCGCCGCGCTCGCCGAGGTGCTGGTGGAGGCGGTGCGCGCCGGCCTCGACCTCGGCTCGATGGAGGTGCTGGAGCGCTATGCGCGCTGGCGGCGCTTCGACAACATCATGCTGTCGACCTTCATGGACGGGCTGACGCGGCTGTTCTCCAACGACTTCGCGCCGCTGCGGCTGGCGCGCGATTTCGGCTTCGCGGTCTTCAACCGGACCATGCCGCTGAAGCGGCTGGCCATGAGACACGCCATGGGGATCGTCGGCAAGCTGCCGCGCCTGGTGCAGGGCCGGCCACTGTGATCCTTCGCCTCAGTGCGCGCGCGGGTCGCGGCTGAGGCCCTTTTCGGTCAGCGCCTTCAGGTATTCAGCCCAGACCTTCTCCTGGTCGCGGCCCAGCGCGTAGAGATAGCGCCACGAATAGATGCCGGTGTCGTGCAGGTCGTCGAACCTGATGCGGATCGCATAGTTGCCGACCGGCTCCAGCGCCAGGATGCCGACATGGCGCCGGCCCGCGACGATGGTCTTCTGCCCCGGCCCGTGCCCCATCACCTCCGCCGACGGGCTCTCGACGCGCAGCAGCTCCGCCGGGTAGCGGAACTTCGCGCCGTCATCGAAATCCACTTCGAGCATTTTCTCCGCCTGCCTCAGCCGGATCTCCACCGGCCAATGCTGCGTGCTGACGTCTTCGTGCTTGCTGGTGGTCATCGCTCTTCCAACACATCCCAAGAAATAATCCCCTTCTCCCCTTGCGGGAGAAGGATACGGAGCCTTGGTGAGGCGCAGCCGAACCTAGGCGCAGTTGGATGAGGGGTCGCGCACCGAGAGGTGCGCGCGCTCGCAAGAGGGCCAGAAATGCCGGTGCAAGGCCCACATCTTCAGCGCTTGCGCGCTGCGCGCCTTGCGGCGCGGCCCCCTCACCCAGCTCCGCCTAAGCTCGGCTACGCCTCGCTAAGGCTACGCAGCCCTCTCCCGCGAGGGGAGAGGGGCAATTTCTGGACTCTCAGTTCCATATACGATTGCCCTGCACTTTGGATTCTCTCATCAATTCGCCGCGATCTCGTCGTCGGTGAGTTGCCTGGCTTCGTCGACCAGCATGATGGGGATGCCGTCGCGGATCGGGTAGGCCAAGCCGGCGCCGCGGCTGATCAGCTCCTGCTTCTCGCGGTCGTAGATCAGTGTGCCCTTGGTCAGCGGGCAGACCAGGATCTCCAGCAGCTTCGGGTCAACGGCGAAAGCCGGAGTACGGTCGGATGGTGTGCCGTCGGTCATCGCGAAGCCTCAATGCAGGGTTTTTTCGGGCGACTGCCGGCCGGCGCCCGCCAGCTCGAACAGGGCCGTCATCATGGCCGCGAGCTGCGCCAGGTCGGCGCATTCCAGCAGGCTCTGCTTCTCCTCCGGCGAGAACGGCGAGAGCATGGCAAGCGAAACCAGGAGATGATCGTCCGGCGCGCCCTTGATGGCGTCCCAGTCGACCTTCAGCTGCTTGGCGTCCACATAGCTTTTGAAGGCGGCGAGAAATGCCGGCTTCGCCGCCATCTCGAAATCCCTCTCCGCCATGTCCTCAGCGAAGCGCGCGAAATCCGGCTCGACCATGCGGAAGCCGCCGGCATGCAATGGCAGCTCCCGCGTGACCGCGAAACGGATGAGGCCGCTCAGGGTGATGGTGTAGCGCCCCTCTTCCGTTTCCTGGAACGCGACGATGCGCCCCGCGCATCCGACGCGCCGCACGGCCGGGCGCTCGGCGGGGTCCGGGTTGCGGTCGGCATTGAGTTCGACCGGCTGCACCATGCCGATGAGGCGCGTCGGGGTCATCAGCGCATGGCGCGTCATCGCGAGGTAGCGCGGCTCGAAGATGTTGAGCGGCAGCCGCCCGCCGGAAATGAGCACGGCGCCGGTCAGCGGAAAGATCGGCAGCGCCTCCGGCAGCTCGCGATAGCCGGGATCGAAGGGGCCGAGCGAGGTCGGGCCAGAGCGCATGGTCTAGCGCATCGCGCTGCTAGCTGAACAGCAGCGAGGACAGGCGCCGCCGCGCGCTCAGGGTCAGCGGATCGGTCGGGCCCATCGCCTCGAAGAACTTAACCAGCTCCTTGCGCGCCGCCTCCTCGTTCCAGGCGCGGTTGAGGCGGATGATCTCCAGCAGCTGGTCGACCCCGCCCTCGCGGTCGCCGCCGGCGAACAAGGCCTGCGCCAGGGCGAGGCGCGCCTCGAAGTCCTTGGGGTTGGCATCGACGCGGGCGCGCAACTCCTGCGACTGGCCAGCGGCCTTCTGGCCCGCCTCGGCCAGCTCGATCTGCGCCCGCGCGCCGGCGATCGACGGGTCGTCCGCCTGCGCCACCGGCACCTGCGCCAGGAACTTCTTCGCCTGGTCCAATTCGCCCACCGCGATGCAGCAGCGCGCCATGCCGCCCAGCGCCTTCACGTTGTCCGGCTCATGCTCCAGGATCTGCGCGAAGATCGCGCTGGCGGCCTCGTGATCGCCTTCCTTGAGCGCGGCCTCGGCATGCTCCAGCGCCTCGTCAATCGGCGACGGGCCGGCCTCTTCTCCGCCAAGCTTGGTGAGGCGCTGGATGAACTGCTTCAGCGCGCTTTCCGGCTGGGCGCCGACGAAGCCGTCCACGGGGCGGCCCTGGAAGAAGGCATAGACCGCCGGGATCGACTGGATGCGCATCTGCGCCGCCAGCTCCTGGTTCTCGTCGACGTTGATCTTGACCAGCTTTACCGCGCCGCGCGCGTCCTTCACCGCCTTTTCGATGATCGGGCCAAGCTGCTTGCACGGGCCGCACCACGGCGCCCAGAAATCGACGATCACCGGCACCTGCATCGAGGCGTCGAGCACGTCGGCGCGGAACGAGGCGGTGTTGGTGTCCTTCACCAGGTCTCCGGCCGGCGCTCCGGCGCCCCCGTTTCCGCCCCCACCCGGCTTTCCGCCACCCGGCTTTCCGCCGCCAATCAACTGATCCATTTCACCAAGCTCCAGCTATTCCCTGATCTTGGCCGTTAATTTGGCCCTTCACAGCGCCGCAATCAAGGCGGCGCCAGGTATCAGTAGTCAGGAATCAGGGATCAGAACGACCTGCAAAACCTTCTGATTCCTGATCCCCGATACCTGATTCCTGCTCCGCTAGCCGATATCCGCAACGAGCGGGGGATGCCCCTCCGCCTCCAGGAACCGCACCAGGTCCTGCGGGGCCAAGGCGGTCGTCATGGTATTGACCAGCGGGTGGGCATTGACCGGGTCGAGGCCCAGCAGGTCGCGGTCCAGCACCACCTTCACCCTGCGCTCGGTGTCGTTGACGATGCCGAAGGGCGTGACCGCGCCGGGCAGCACGCCGAGATAGCGCATCAGCCGGTCGGGGGAGCCGAAGGAGAACTTGCCCGCGCCCAGCCGCTCGCCCAGCGCCTTCAGATCGATGCGCTTGTCCTCCTCGGCCACCACCAGCCACATCTCCTCCTTCTTGTTGCGGAGGAAGAGGTTCTTGATGTGGCCGCCCGCCAGAGCGCCGCGCAGCGCCTTCGCCTCCTCGACCGTGAAGACCGCCGCGTGCTCGTGGTTCCGGTAGGCGATGCCGAGCGCATCCAGCCGCGCCAGCAATTGCCGGGGCGAGGTGGGGATGGCGGGCGTTTCGGCGGCGGGTGCGGCGGCAGCGTTGGTCATGGCGTTCCAGGACTGAGCGTTGAAATCGAGGCCGTGAGATAGCGGACCAGCGCGCCGAACGCCAGCCCGGCCCGCGCACGGCCCTCGGCGAGGAGGCCGGATTCGGGGTTCAAGCCCTTGGAATCCCTCGAAACCGCAGGCTTGCAAATGCGTCGCTGATCGCTATGATGCGCGCCGCCCACCGACGGAGCGCGGGCGTAGCTCAGGGGTAGAGCACAACCTTGCCAAGGTTGGGGTCGAGGGTTCGAATCCCTTCGCCCGCTCCATTCATTCAATCACTTACATCACTGGAACCTGCTTCCCCGCCCGTTAACATAATGTCGGGGAAGCATGGGGAAGCAGATGACGATAACGCAGCCTGTTGTCTGGAATTTTGGCTTGATGGCGATCAGTCATCCTGGCGTTCCCGGTTGAGGTAGGTCCGGGAGGCTGGGTCCCAGTCCTCGTCGATCGGCCATGCCGTCCGGGCCTTGCGCAACAAGCTGTTCGATCAGCGTGGCGATCGCCGTACCCTTTGAGTCGGGCATCGATGTTCCTTCTTGGCAATCGGAACACCTTGATGACTGCTTCGATGCCGGCACCGGCGATGGTACCCAACTGCAGCGCCTCGAGAAGGGCGGGAATGTCGATGACGGCGCCGCGCGCGGTATTGATGAGGATCGCGTCGCGCTTCATGAGCCGCAGCATCTCGGCGTTCATCATCATCCTGGTCTCTTCGGTCAGGGGGCAATGCAGGCTGACCACGTCGCTCTGCTGCAGAAGGGCTGGCAGGCTGTCCACCCGCTCGACGCCCAGCGCGATCTCCGTCGCGTGCGAAACATACGGATCATAGGCCACCACCCGCATGCCGAATGCCTTGGCGCGGATTGTTGTCGCGATGCCGATCCGGCCGAGGCCGACGATGCCGAAGGTCGTGCCGCGCACCCGCCGCACCAGCGGCGCCCGGCCGTGGTCGAATCCCGCGACCGGATCGGCCGTCAGGGCTTGGTGGTAGCTGACGATGCCGCGGCGCAGCGCCAGCATCAGGCCGATGGCGTGGTCCGCGACCTCGCTGGTGCCATAGTCCGGCGTGTTGCAGACCGGTATGCCGGCATCCGCGGCGGCTTGCAGGTCGATGTGATCGAAGCCGACCCCGGCGCGCACGATGATCCGGCAGTGCTGCATCTGATCGATGACGACCCGGTCGACCGCCAGTTGGTGCCAGACCACCATGGCATCGCATGCGGCGAGCGCGCCGGACGGCAGGTCCTGTGGTCGCCGCACACGATGGATCGACCATGAAACGCCTTCGCCGGCCGTCCGCCGCTCGATCACGCCGTCATCGGCATATTGCGCGTCCGGTGTCAGCAGGCGGAATGCGGTCATCGACGGGATACCTCGGGAATGATCACGCGAGGGGAGATGTCCCGCCATCAGAATGTGGAAAGCATCCCGCCGTCAATCGCCAGGATCTGCCCGGTCACGTACCGGCTGTCGTCGGAGCAGAAGAACAGCGCAGGTCCCGCGATGTCGTCCGGCTTGCCGGGCCGGCGCAACGGAATGCGGCCGTACTTGATGTAGACATCCGCGAACACTTGGCTCTTGTGCTCGTGCGTGCCGTCGGGCAGCAGCGACATGCGTGTGTCGATGAAGCCCGGCGCGACCGCGTTGACAGTGATGTTGTCGGCGCCCAGGTCTACTGCCAGGCAGCGCGTCAGGTTGACGATGCCGCCCTTGGCGATCGAATAGGGGATGTTGTCTGGCGTGCCGCGCAAGCCGTTCACCGACGCCGTGTTGAGGATCCGGCCGCCGTGGATCGCCTTGCGCAGCAGCGGCACCATCGCCAGGCTCACGCGGACGGCACCGTTCAGGTTGACCTCCAGCACGCGTGCGCAATGCGCCGCCGTCAGCTTCGACAGCTCGACGATGTCGAGGATGGCGGCGTTGTTGACAAGGATGTCGAGCCGGCCGTGCCTGGCTTCGATTGCCGCAGCCAGCTGCGCAACCGACTGGTCGTCAGTGATGTCGACGCGCGCCGCGACCGCGTGGTCGATCGTTTCTGCCACCGACTTGGCCGTCGATTCGTCGATATCGGCGACCCACACGATGGCGCCTTCATGCGCCAGGCGACGCGCGATGCTCTCGCCGATGCCCCGCCCGCCGCCCGTCACCAGCGCAATCCGTCCCTCGAGCCGTTGCTGACGCCGGAAGGCCTGCCGCTGGCCTATGAGGTGCTGCCGGGAAACACCTCGGACAAGACGACGCTCAAGGGCTTTCTGGAGCGCATCGGCAGCTGAAGTGGCTATGGGCGCGGCTCAAGCAGCTTTCCGCCATGAGGACCTCCCGCCAGGAGCTCTTGATGAAGCTTGGCGCCGCTCGGGAGCGCGCCCACACCGCCTGGCGCTTGCCACCCTTGTTGGTTTCGCGAGCGCTCTGGAAGCTTTCTCGATAGAAGTTGCTCAAGCAAACGACAGTCGCACAGCCTGAGAGTCCAGCACCGCCAAGTCGGGCCACGAGGGGTAAGCGGCGCCGTTTTGGCTGCCAACTAGCGTGACTTACGCCAATACCAGCCCTATAAGCTTCAGCGCGTGATCGGAGGAGGTAGCTATGAACGAGAACAGTTTCAATATAAGCGTGCGGAAGTTCCTCAAGATGGTCGGAGTCACCGCGCAACGCGAGATCGAGAAGGCAGTACGGGAGGCGCTTTCAAATGGCAGCCTGACCGGCAAAGAGAAACTCCCGGCCAAGGCCACTTTGACTCTGGGTCAGACCAGCTTGAATCTGGTTGTCGATGGCGAGATCGAGCTCGAGTAGTTCTGTCACGGAGCATGGGACACGGTCCCTCGTTGCATCGTCGCCGCACAAGTCGACGGACGCAATACGATGTCTGCCTGCCGAAGCAAAACGGACAAGCTGTGTCCTTGGTTAGTGGGTGGCCCGGTGTCAACAGCCGCTCCATGCGACCGGGAGTTGAGGCAATGTTAGACCGAGTTTTGTTGCGGTCGTGCACCAAGACCAGACGCCACGGCGGGCATGGCTTTCACAGGTCCACTCGTGCCTTGAGCGGCCATACGTTGTGCTTGCACCGTGCGGCGAGCCCTTAACTCGCGTCACACCGAATCGTCCTCAGGCACCGCCGCTTGTCCCGGTAGGCTGATAGGCCCAGCTTTCAGCCAATGACGGATGGCAATGAACGATATCTCCCAAGCAATCCATACCGCCTTCACCCTGCTGATCCAACTCGATACCGGACTTGTCGAGATCGTCCGACGGTCGTTGGCGGTGAGCCTCTCAGCGGTGGGACTCGCCAGCCTGATTGGGCTGCCGCTCGGCGGCGCGATCGCGCTGTTCCGCTTTCCTGGCCGACGCGCGTTGGCGGTGCTGCTCTCGGCCCTCATGGGATTGCCGCCGGTAGTGGTGGGGCTGTTTGTCTATCTGGTGCTGTCGCGCGCCGGGCCGTTGGGCGTACTCGGCCTCTTGTTCACGCCGACGGCGATGGTCATCGCCCAGACGATCTTGGTCGCGCCGATCGTGGCGGCCCTGGCGCGACAAGTGATCGAGGATCTGTGGGCAGAGTATAACGAGCAGCTAACCTCGCTCGGCGCCAAACCTGAACATGCGCTGTGGACCCTGCTGTGGGACGGGCGCTTCAGCCTGGTCACGGCTGTTCTGGCCGGCTTCGGCCGAGCGAGCGCCGAGGTCGGCGCAGTGATGATCGTCGGGGGCAATATCGATCACGTGACGCGGGTGATGACCACCGCCATCGCGCTCGAGACCAGCAAGGGGGACCTGGCGCTGGCGCTGGGTCTCGGCTTCATCCTCATCGGCCTGTCGCTGGTCATCAACGGTGCCGCCTTCCTGCTGCGCGACGCCGCGCGCCAGAGGCACTGAGCGGCGCAATGGCGAATGGCACGATCCTGCCGCTGCGGCTCGAATCGGTATGCTACGACGCCGCCGGCAAGCGGCTGATCGATGCGCTCTCGCTCAGCCTCGGCAGCGGGCCGCGCACGGTGATCCTCGGCCCCAACGGTGCCGGCAAGAGCCTGACCTTGCGGCTCTGCCACGGGTTGCTGGCGCCGACCGCCGGCGCGGTTCGCTGGCTGGGGCCCGGCGGCGCGGAGGCCGCGCGGCGGCAGGCCATGGTGTTCCAGCGGCCGGTGATGCTGCGCCGCTCCGCCGCCGCCAATATCGACTATGCGCTGAAGCTGCAGCGTATTCCGTATAGACGCCGCGTCGCGCGCATTCGCGAGGTGCTCGATGAGACCGGCCTTACCCCGCTCGCCCGCCATGCCGCGCGACATCTCTCGATCGGTGAGCAGCAGCGCCTGGCGCTCTCGCGCGCCTGGGCGACGGCGCCGGAGGTGCTGTTCCTGGACGAGCCGACAGCGAGCCTCGATCCGGCGGCAACGCGGGCGGTGGAAGAGATCATCGCCGCCATCGATCTCTCCGGCACGAAGATCATCATGACGACCCATGATCTGGGCCAGGCGCGGCGGCTGGCGGACGAGATCGTCTTCCTGCATCGCGGCCGGCTGATGGAGCAGCGCCCAGCCGCCGAGTTCTTCGCCAGTCCCGCGACAGCGGAAGCAGCCGCCTTTGTCGAGGGCAAGCTGCTGTGGTAGACAGAGCGGAGAAATTGGAGGAAACGAAGCCGTGACATCCAGAAGACATCTGCTGCTGGCACTGGCGCTGCTGAGCGTTGCGTTCGTCGCCGCGCCGGGCCGTGCCGATGAGCGGTTCATCGTCGTCGCGTCAACGACGTCCACGCAGGATTCGGGGCTCTTCGACTATCTGTTGCCGGTCTTCACGAAGAAGACCGGCATCGAAGTGCGTGTCGTTGCCAAGGGCACCGGCCAGGCGATCAAGGAGGCCAAGAACGGCGATGCCGACGTTCTGTTCGTGCATGACAAGAAATCGGAGGACAAATTCGTCGCCGATGGCTTCGGCGTGAAGCGCTTCGACGTGATGTACAACGACTTCATCGTCGTCGGGCCGAAGGCCGACCCAGCCGCCATCGCCGGCACCGCCGATGTGACGGAAGCGCTGAAGAAGATCGCGGCGGCGCAGGCGCCGTTTGCCTCGCGCGGCGACGACAGCGGCACGCACAAGGCCGAGCTGCGCCTGTGGCAGGCGGCGGCGATCGATGTCAAAGCCGCCTCAGGCACCTGGTATCGCGAGACCGGCTCGGGCATGGGACCGACACTCAACACCGCGGCAGGCATGGGCGCCTATGCGCTGACCGACCGCGGCACCTGGCTCTCCTTCAAGAACAAGAGCGACCTGACGATCCTCGTCGAAGGCGACAAGCGGCTGTTCAACCAGTATGGCGTGATGCTGGTCAATCCGCAGAAGTATCCGCATGTGAAGGCC
>DASSBF010000088.1:0-26493 GCA_035699005.1 Dongiaceae bacterium | reverse complement strand
GCGCGGCGTCAAGGCATCGAACCCCGTGCCCATGTCGAGTTCGCAGCCGTCGACATCAATCAGCGTCAGGTCGAGAGCTACTCCGCGATTGTGCGGGCCGCCGCCGTTGGGATCGGCGACGAACTCCGGATCGGGACTGGCGTTCCACAGCGCCCATTGCCCCTCCACCGGACGATAGGCGTCGAACACCTTCAGCCGGTAGCCGAGCGGGCACGCCAGCCCGATCGCCACGCGCAGGCATTCCGCAGCCTCCGGATGCAGATAGGGCCGGGCATCGGGGCGATAGAACGCCTTGCCCGTGATATTGTCCGGCGTGGCGTAGGCGAGGGCGACGTCGAGGTCGAAGGCGGGCGGGCTGATGTCGATGAGGCTCATGGTCGGCTGCGCAATGAGTGGGCACGCTTGTCAGGCCGGCGGGCCGAGGCTACATACGCCGTGAACGCCGGCATCCCTAGCAAACCTGCGCGCGGCTGCAAAGGCGCCGGCCGCCTGCCCGCCGACAAGACCGCCGCCCGATGAGCGCCGCTGCGATGGACTCCCCTGCCCTGCCTCTGCTGGCGATCGAGACCACGGGCTCCGTGTGTTCGGTCGCGCTGCAGACGATCGCGGGCCAGCCGCCGGCGCACGAGATCATGGCGACATCGCACGGCCATGCCGCCGCCCTGGCGCCGATGATCGGGCGCCTCGCGAAGGCGGCCGGCGTCGATCTCAGGGCCCTGAAGACGGTTGCGGTATCGTGCGGGCCGGGCGGGTTCACCGGCATCCGCGTCGGGCTTGCGGCCGCGCGCGCCATGGCGCTGGCGATCGGATGCCCGATCGTCGGCATCGGCAGCTTCCAGGCCCTGGCCGCCACCGCGGGGCGGTCCGGCGGCAGGCTTGCCGCGCGCAACCTGGTGGTGCTCGACAGCCGGCGCAGCGAGCTGTTCGCGATCGAGCTTGGCCCCGACCTGCTGGCGCTCACCGCGCCGGAGCTGGCCGACGCCGACCGGATCGCAGCGCGCTGCCGCGGGCGCGACATCATGCTGGTGGCGGATGCGGAGCTGACGCGGCTCGCCGGCCTCGGCGGGTTGAGCGCCAGCGCCGATGCCATCGCGGTCGCGGAGCTCGCCGCCGCGCGGCCCGACCTGCATTGCGCGGCGGAACCCATCTATCTGCGCCCGCCCGACATCTCGCAGCCGAAGCTGCGCAAGCCATGAAGCAAGATGCGCAGCATGAGCCCGATGCGGTGGCGATCCGCACGGCCACTGCATTCGACCTTGCCCTCCTCGCCGAGCTGCATGCCGCGATCTTCCGCGCGCCCTGGGACCAGCCGTGGTCGGCGCAGAGCTTCGCGGAGGTTCTGGCCATGCCCGGCGCATGCGCCTGGCTGTCGATCGAGAATGGCGCCCCGGTCGGATTCGTGCTGGCCCGCTTCATCCGGGACGAAGGCGAGATCCTGCTGACCGGAACCCTGCCGCCGGCACGGCGCCGGGGCCATGCCGCGCGGATGATGCGCGCGGTGCTCGACAGCGCCAGGGCCGCGGGCGTGACCGCTCTGTTCCTGGAGCACGCCGCGAGCAACCATGCCGCCGGGGCACTTTACCGCCGCTTCGGCTTTTCGCCGATCGGGCGGCGGCGGGCCTACTACGCGCGGCGCGGCGGCGCCGGCGAGGACGCCGTCGCGCTGCGGTGCGACCTGTCGGCCGCCGAGATTCACGGACAAAATGAGCAACCCGCATAGAAATGCGGAACCTTTGCGATCCTGAATACATGAATCCATTGGTAATTATTGCGCCGACCTCCTGGATCGGCTGAAATAACCAATTATTGCCGGCCGCGCCGGCCGTGGTGGGGACGGGAGGATTCGAGATGGTGGAGGAAGCCAAGAAAAACGGGCTGTTATCCATGGTCACCGACATCGTTTCGGCCCATCTGTCCCATAACACTGTCCCGATGGGGGATATTCCGCGCCTGATTCACGAGGTGTATGGCGCCCTGACCGGGCTGGGCCAGACCCCGGCCAAGAGCGCGGAGCGTCTGGAGCCGGCGGTGCCGGTCAAGAAATCGGTGACCGCCGACTACATCGTCTGCCTGGAGGACGGCAAGAAACTGAAGATGCTGAAGCGCCATCTGCGCACGGCCTATGGCCTGACGCCGGAGCAATATCGCGAAAAGTGGAGCCTCCCCGCCGACTATCCGATGGTGGCGCCGAACTACGCGAAGAAGCGCAGCTCGCTCGCGCGTCAGATCGGCCTTGGCACTGGCGGCCGCCGACGCTGACCCGGCGCGCGCGATGCGCGCCGGCCAAAAGGTTTGCGCCAGCCGCGTTCTGTGGGCACAATATCGGATCAGATCGATGCGCGGAGGCAACCGCGCGCGAGCGGGCCGGCAGGCTCATGACAGCGGGGCGGGATCGTGAGCGTAGTGTCGCGACTTGAGAAACTGTGCCAGGACAAGGGCCTGAAGATGACCGAGCAGCGGCGCGTCATCGCGCGCGTGCTGTCGGACGCGGACGATCACCCCGATGTCGAGCAGCTCTATCGCCGCGCCTCCAGGATCGATCCGGGCATCTCGCTGGCCACCGTCTATCGCACGGTCCGCCTGTTCGAGGAGGCGAGCATCCTGGAGCGCCACGATTTCGGCGACGGACGCTCGCGCTATGAGGAAGCGCCGGAGAATCACCACGACCACCTGATCGACATCCAGTCCGGCCAAGTCATCGAATTCAGCAACGAGGAGATCGAGAAGCTGCAGCATCGGGTGGCGGAGCAGCTGGGCTACAAGCTCGTCGGGCACCGCCTGGAGCTCTACGCCGTCCCGACGGCCGGCCGCGCCGGAGCCAAGAAGCGATGAATGCCGGGCCTGCGGACGATGCGCGCCCGGTACATGCGCAGCTTGCGAGCCTGGAGCTGCGCGTTGCAGAGACGCCGGCCGAGATCGAAGCGGCCCAGGCGCTGCGCTACCGCATCTTCTACGAGGAGCTGAACGCCAAGCCGACTCCGGAAATGTCGGCGCTGCGCCGCGACTTCGACAGCTTCGACCCGTTCTGCGACCACCTCATCATCATCGACCGCGACAAGGGCGAAGGCGCGGCCGGCATCATCGCGACCTATCGGCTGATGCGGCGCGAGCAGGCCGGCCGGCGCGGCCAGTTCTATTCGATCGACGAGTACGACATCTCCGCGCTGGTGAACTATCGCGGCGGCATCCTGGAGCTCGGCCGATCCTGCGTCGATCCGGTCTATCGCACCAAGGCGGCGATGCAATTGATGTGGAAGGGCATCGCCGACTACATCCAGCACTACAAGATCGGCGTGCTGTTCGGTTGCGCTTCGTTCCCCGGAACCGATCCGCTGGAGCACAAGGCGGCGCTGTCGTATCTCTATCACCGGCACCTGGCGCCGCCGGAATATCGCGCGCGGGCGCTGCCCGGCCGCTACGTCTCGATGAACATGACGCCGGCGGAGGAGATCAACGAGAAGCGCGCCTTCATGGCGCTGCCGCCGCTGATCAAGGGCTATCTGCGCCTGGGCGGCTTCGTCGGCGACGGCGCCGTGGTCGACCCCCAGTTCGGCACGGTCGATGTCAGCGTGGTGGTGGTGCACGACCTGATCGCCGACAAATACAGCAGGCACTATCACGACCACGCAGCGGCCAAGACGGACGAATCCAGTTCCGCGGCGTGATCGGCCATGGCGCAATCATCAGTTTCGGCCGGCGCCGCACGCAGCATCTCGCAGGAGATCACCGACGATCCGCCGCTCTCGCCCGGCGGGAGAGCGCCGTTCGGATCAAGCTGGCTCGGGGTGTTCCGGCTCAGCCTCTACGGCGCCGTCACGCTCGTCCTGATCCCGGTGCAGATTGCGATCCTGCTGGCGGCGCCGCGGCTGTGGTGGTGGCTGCCGTTCGCATACCACAAGCTGTGCTGCCGCATCATTGGCCTGAAGGTGCGCGTGGTGGGCGCGCCGGCCAAGACGCGCCCGGCCCTGTTCGTCAGCAATCACGTCTCCTATCTCGACATTCCGGCGCTTGGATCGGTGGTGCCGGTGGCGTTTGTCGCGAAGGGGGAGGTGGCGCAATGGCCCGGCTATGGCTGGCTTGCCAAGCTTCAGCGCACCGTCTTCGTCGACCGCCGGCGCAACACCACGCTGAAGCAGCGCGATTCGATCCGGACCAGGTTGGCTTCCGGCGATGCGCTGGTGCTGTTCCCGGAAGGAACCTCCAATGACGGCAACCGGATCCTGCCGTTCCGGAGCGCGCTGCTGAGCGTCGCCGAGGCCGCCCCCGCCGAGCGGCCGTTCGCGATCCAACCGGTCTCCATCGCCTATACCAGCGTCAACGGCGTGCCGCTGGGCTGGGGCCTGCGCCCGCTGGTCGCCTGGTACGGCGGCATGGAACTCGGTGGGCATTTGTGGCGCTTCACCCGGCTCGGGCGGGTCGAGGTGGTGGTCCAGTTCCATGACGAGACCCAGGCGGGCGATTTCCCCTCGCGCAAGGAACTGACCCGCTACTGCTCCGGCGCGATCGCGAGCGGGGTCGACCGGGCCCTCGGCGGGCGCCTGCCGGCAGCCGGAGGCCTGCCCTGAAGTATTAATTGAAACAGGCGCTTAAGCCTACTTGGCGGAAGCCGCCAAATCGAGTAGAGGAGACCGCCCCGCGGCATGCTAGGATGGCGCCGGGCAATCACCCATATGGAGCGGACGAGGCCGGACCAGACACGGCCGGTCGAGACGGCATTGGCGAAGAAGCTTTATATCAAGACCTATGGCTGCCAGATGAACGTCTATGATTCCGCCCGCATGGCGGATGTTCTGGCGCCTCTCGGCTATGGCACGGCCGCCTCTCCCGCCGATGCCGACATGGTGATCCTCAATACCTGCCACATCCGCGAGCGCGCATCGGAAAAGGTGTTCTCCGAACTGGGCCGTCTGCGCGCGGTGCGCGCCGAACGGCGCGGGCGCGGCGCGGACATGATCATCGCCGTGGCCGGCTGCGTCGCCCAGGCGGAAGGGGCGGAGATCCTGCGGCGCGCCCCGGACATCGACATCGTGCTGGGGCCGCAGACCTATCATCGCCTGCCGGAGATGGTGGCGCGCGCGGCACGGGCCCGCGGCGCGAGGGCGGGCACGACGCGCCGTGGAGCCGGCGTCCTCGACACCGAGTTCCCGCCTGAATCGAAATTCGATCATCTGCCGGCGCCAACGGCCAACCATGGGGCGGACCAGGGCGTGTCCGCGTTCCTTGCGATCCAGGAAGGCTGCGACCGGTTCTGCACTTTCTGCGTGGTGCCCTATACCCGCGGCGCCGAATTCTCGCGGCCGGTCGCGCAGATCGTGGCGGAAGCGCGAACGCTGGTCACGGCCGGCGCGCGCGAGATCACCCTGCTGGGCCAGAACGTCAACGCCTGGCACGGCGAGGCGCCGGATGGATCGGAATGGGGACTGGGCCGTTTGGTGCGCCATCTGGCCGATTCGGTGGATGGCTTGTTGCGAATCCGCTACATGACTTCGCATCCGCGCGACATGGATGACGACCTGATCGCGGCCCATGCCGAGGTGCCGCAATTGATGCCGTTCCTGCATCTGCCGGTGCAGTCGGGCTCAGACCGCGTGCTCGAAACCATGAACCGGCAGCACAAGGCGAGGCGCTATTACGAGATCGCCGAGCGCCTGCGCGTCGCCCGGGCCGATCTGGCGCTGTCGTCCGATTTCATCGTCGGGTTTCCGGGCGAGAGCGACGCCGACTTCGCCGCCACCATCAAGCTGGTCGAGGACATCGGATTCGCGCAGGCCTTCTCGTTCAAATACAGCATGCGGCCTGGCACGCCGGCGGCAATCATGGAGGACCAGATACCCGAAGCGGTGAAGGACGAACGGTTGCAGCGCCTGCAGGCGCTGCTCAACGGGCAGCAGGTCGGATTCAATCGCGCCATGATCGGGCGCGTGCTGCCCGTGTTGTTCGAGAAGGCGGGCCGTCGCGAGGGCCAGCTGGTCGGGCGCTCGCCCTATCTGCAGGCCGTGCACGTCGCGGCCGATTCGTCCGAAATCGGCCGCATCGTCGATCTCAGGATCGAGGATATCGGGCATTTCAGCCTGTCCGGCGGCCGCGTCCAGCCCGGACACCAGGCGATCCCTTCCACAGCGTCCCTGCAAGAGGCCGTTGCTTGAGCTTTCATCCTCTCGGCCATGTCGCCCCGCCGGTTCATCTGCAATTCGACGACAACCGGCTGCTCCCGCTGCTGTTCGGCGAGCATGACCAGCATCTGGCCCGATTGGAGCGCGAGCTCGGCGTCTCCATGGTTTCGCGCGGCAACCAGCTCATCATCTCCGGAGCCGAGGACAGCGTCGCGACCGCGCGGCAGATCCTGACCGGACTCTATCAGCGCCTGAAGCGCGGCCAGGATCTCGACAAGCACGACATCGACGCCGCCATCCGCCTGTCGCGGCAGGAGGATAGCGGCCGGCCCGACGATGGCGCGGAGCCCAACCTGTTCGGGACCGGCAACCTCACCGACGGCACCTCGATCAAGACCCAGAAGCGGTTGATCACGCCGCGCTCCGCCGCCCAGGCGCGTTATATCCGCATGCTGCACGAGCAGGAGCTGGTGTTCGGCATCGGGCCCGCCGGCACCGGCAAGACCTACCTGGCCGTGGCGGTGGCGGTCGCCATGCTGGCCAAGGGCACGGTCGACCGCATCATCCTGTCGCGCCCCGCCGTCGAGGCGGGCGAGCGGCTGGGCTTCCTGCCCGGCGATCTCAAGGAGAAGGTCGACCCCTATCTGCGGCCGCTCTATGACGCGCTGCACGACATGATGCCGGGCGACCAGGTCATGAAGCGCCTGACCACCGGCGAGATCGAAGTGGCGCCCCTTGCCTTCATGCGTGGGCGGACGCTCGCCAACTCCTACGTCATCCTGGACGAGGCGCAGAACACCTCACCCATGCAGATGAAGATGTTCCTGACCCGGTTGGGCGAGAACTCGCGCATGGCGGTGAACGGCGACCTGACCCAGATCGACCTGCCTCCGGGGCAGAAATCCGGGCTGAGGGATGCGCTGGAAGCGGTGGAGCACGTCCCGGGCATCGGCACCGTGCGATTCTCCGAGCGCGATGTGGTGCGCCATCATCTGGTGCAGAGGATCGTCGGCGCGTACGATGCGCGCGACCGCAAGCGGTCGCGCAAGGCGAGCGGCGGGACGGCCGGCGGCCAAGAGGGGAAAAGCAGGGAGGCGGGAGGCTGATCGCCGCCTGAAATTCTGCCATGGCGGATCGACCGCGACTTTCCATCGCCATCGCCATCGAGGACCCGGGCTGGGCAAGGCTG
This sequence comes from Dongiaceae bacterium, assembly GCA_035699005.1. Lineage (GTDB taxonomy): Bacteria > Pseudomonadota > Alphaproteobacteria > Dongiales > Dongiaceae > Dongia_A. The sequence goes on along the minus strand of DASSBF010000088.1, from coordinate 19,191 downwards.
GCGCCTGGCGCCGCGCGCGTGCTGCGCCGCGCCGCGCGCGATGCCCTCGCGCAAGCCAAGGCCGGCGGCTGGAAAGGCTCGCGCATCGGCCACGAGATCTCCTTCGTTCTCACCGACGACAAGCGCATGCGGGCCCTGAACCGTATGTACCGAGGCAAGGACAAGCCGACCAACGTGCTTTCGTTCGCCGCACTCGATGGCGCTCGCCCGAAGCCCGGTATGCCGTGGCTGCTGGGCGACGTGGTGCTCGCCTCCGGCGTGATCGCGCGCGAGGCGAAGGCGCAGCGCAAGGCCATCCGGCACCATCTTTCGCACCTCGCGGTCCATGGGGTGCTGCACCTGCTCGGCTACGACCACGAGTGCGATCGCGACGCCGAGGCGATGGAAGCGCTGGAGATCGCCGCGCTGTCCGCCATGGGCATCGCCAACCCCTATGAGCTGCGCCGATGAGCGAACTGACCGCCGAGGAGAGACAGAAAAAGGGATTGCGCGGGCTGTTCCGCTTCCTGAAGCGGCGCGACAGCGAAACCGCCCTGCGCGAGGCGATCGAAGAGTTCATCGAGGAAAGCGAGACCACCGACGCCGAGCAGCCTTCGGCCGGCGAATCCTCGCTGCTGCTCAACATCCTGAAGCTCGGCGAGAAGACCGCCTATGACGTGATGACGCCCCGCGTCGACATCCGCGCCGTGCCGGAGGATGTCGATTTCCGCGGCCTGATCCAGCTGGTCCGCGAGCATGGCCATTCGCGCGTGCCGATCTATCGCAACGACCTCGACGACATCATCGGCATCGTCCACATCAAGGATGTGCTGCCCTACATCTTCCAACCCGAAACCTTCCAGCTCCAGAAGATCATGCGCGCGCCGATGTTCGTCGCGCCCTCGATCCGCGTCCTCGATCTGCTGCTGCAGATGCGCCTGTCGCGCGCCCACATCGCGCTGGTGGTCGACGAGTTCGGCGGCATCGACGGCCTCGTCACCATCGAGGACCTGGTCGAGGAGGTGATCGGCGAGATCGAGGACGAGCACGATGTGGTGCGCGGCCCGAGCCTGGTGCAGCGCCCGGACGGCACCTGGCTCGCCGATGCGCGCACCACCATCGAGGAATTCGAATCGCGTGTGGGTCCCGTCCTGACCGAGGAGGAGCGCGCGCAGGACGTCGACACGCTCGGCGGTCTGGTCATGTCGTTGACCGACCGCGTGCCGTCGCGCGGCGAGCTGGTCACCCATTCCTCCGGGATTGCGTTCGAGGTGATAGACGCCGACCCGCGCCGGATCAAGCGCCTGCGCGTCCGCAACGCCAAGCCGGTCGCGCAGCCCGAGCGCGCGTGATGGCACGCTGCGCCGAGCCGGCACCCGACCCGCAAGACACCATCATGGTCGGACTTGGCCCACCCCTGTCCGGCAGGGATTTTGCACGGACGATTTTCACTCTCCGTCATGTCCGGGCGAAAGACCCGGCCATCCAATTCTGCTTCAGAGCAGCGGTTCCAGACTTGGATCACCGGGTCTCGCAGCTTCGCTGCGGCCCGGTGATGACAGAAAAAAATGAAATCGGCGCGGCAGACGGAAGCAAATTGCCTACATTTCTCGTGCCGGACAGCCGTGCGCCAAGCGCGACCATGACGAAATGCGGTCGGGTCTCCCAGGCACTTCCATGTCGGTCGGCGCGATGAGAGAGGCAGCGGCCAGCGAGGCCGCCGGCTTCTGCGGGCGCTGCCAGGCGTGGTTCCTTCGCCGCGGACGATGGACGCGCCGGCTCATCCTCATGGTGCTGGGAGCAGTTGCCGCGCTGGCTTTCGCGCCGGTCGATGCCGCGCCGCTGTTCGCGTGCGGGATCGTCGGGCTGATCTGGGCGGCGGAGACGGCGGGCCGCAGGCGCGCGGCGTTCGCGACCGGCTGGTGGTGGGGCTTCGGCCATTGCCTCGCCGGCTTCTTCTGGATCGCCAACTCCTTCCTGATCGATCCGGTGCGGTTCGGCTGGATGGTGCCGCCGGTGATCGCGGGCCTTGCCGCCTATATGGCGGTGTTCTTCGGCCTCGCCGTGGCGGCCGCCTGGCATCGCGGCGCGCCGCCGCTCGCCGGCGTGCTGCTGCTGGCCGCGGCCTGGACCATCGCGGAGTGGCTGCGCGGGCATCTCTTCACCGGCTTCCCCTGGAACCTCGCCGCCTATGTGTGGAGCTTCGATCCGCCAATGATGCAGTCGGCGGCGCTCTGGGGCAGCTGGGGCCTCAGCTTCCTGACGGTGCTGGCAGCGGGGCTGCTGTCGCTGATGGGGCGCGGCGGCGGCCGCCGCAACCTGTGGTCTGGCGGAGCCTGCGTCGCGCTGCTGCTGGCGCTCTACGGCTTCGGCGCATGGCGACTGATGACCGTTCCAGCGGCGAACCCATCGGAGACCGGCGTCACGCTGCGCCTGGTGCAGGGCAACATCGACCAGTGGGAGAAGCTGACCGGGGCGCACCGCGACCGCGACATCGCGCAGCACCTGCGGCTCAGCACCGCGATGCCGGGCTTCGACCGGCTCAGCGCCGTGATCTGGCCCGAGACCGCCGCGACCGTCTTCCTGGACCGCAGCGCCGACTGGCGCGCGTATGTCGCCGCCGCCGCGCCGCCGCACGGATTGCTGATCACCGGAACGCTCCGCGGCGATCCGCCGCAGGGCGAGCCGGTGCGCTACTGGAACTCGCTCGCGGTAATCGATCCCGAGGGGCGGATCGTCGCCACGGCCGACAAGTTCCACCTGGTCCCGCTCGGCGAATACGTGCCGCTGCACGACATCGTCGGGCCGCTGATCGGCAAGCTGACGGCCGGCGCCGGCGATTTCTCGGCGGGCCCCGGCCCGGTCACGGTGCGCGCACCGGGCCTGCCGCCATTCAGTCCACTGATCTGTTACGAAGTCATCTTCCCCGGCGCGGTCACTGACCCGCGCGACCGGCCCGACTGGCTGCTCAACGTGACCAATGACGGATGGTTCGGCCGCTCTCCGGGACCATACCAGCATTTCGCGAGCGCGCGGTTCCGCGCGGTCGAGGAAGGCCTGCCGCTGGCGCGCGCCGCCAACACCGGCATCTCGGCGATGGTCGATCCGTTCGGCCGCGTGGTCGCTTCCCTTCCGCTTGGAACCGAGGGGGCGCTGGATGTGTTGCTTCCGGCGCCACTCGCTCCAACCTTGTTCGCGCGAACGGGTCTGCTGCTGCCCGCAGCATTGGTTCTGCTGGCATCGGCGGCGGGGGCCGGGTTGGTGATGCGGGGACGACCGCGTCGGATTTGACCCGCCCACAGCGCCCAACGGGGCGTTCAACGAGTCGGTGCGCAACCGCCATCCGGCGCGACCATGCCGTCGAGCCGGCTCCTATACTTGTGTTGGGGTTGTTAAGTCCGGAAAAAGCGAGAATATGAAAGATGCAATCTCCTAGAAATGAGTCGAGAGAGTACAGGAAAATGGCGCGACCCCGCAAATCGTCCGGCCGCATGGCCAGCAAGGGCTTCCCCAATCCCATCGACGTCCATGTCGGCAGCCGCATCCGGCTGCGCCGCACCTTGCTGGGCATGAGCCAGGAGCGCCTCGCGGAGGCGATCGGCCTCACCTTCCAGCAGGTGCAGAAGTACGAGCGCGGCGCCAATCGAGTCGGCTCGAGCCGGCTGTTCGATCTGGCGCGCGTGCTGGACGTGGCCGTCTCCTATTTCTTCGAGGAGATGGCGCCCGGCTTGCAGGAGAAGACTCCGTCCAAGCTGATGGGGCTGGCGCATCCGCCGGCCCCCGACTACGAGCCGGATCCGATGGCCAAGCGCGAGACCCTGGAACTGGTGCGGGCCTACTACAAGATCGGCGATCCGGCGGTCAGGAAGCGCATTTTCGAGCTCACCAAATCGGTCGCAAAGTCCTATCGCGCGGACGAGGACTGATTAACACCGCAGACGCGCCGTTCCCGACCAGCCGGCGCTTGACCGTCCGGTCCCGCTCAACCAATATCCCGCCACCCGACGCGCCGGCCTCGCCATAGGGGCAAGCCCGGCGCGTTGCTTTCCAGCGGCATTTCATGAGCGTCTAAGGGGCGAGCCTTGTCCAAGAAGTCATACCTGTTCACCAGCGAGAGCGTCTCCGAAGGCCATCCCGACAAGGTGTGCGACCGCATCTCCGATTCCGTCGTGGACGCGTTCCTGGCTGCCGATCCGGAATCGCGCGTCGCGGTCGAGACCCTGTGCACCACCAACCGCGTGGTGTTGGCTGGCGAGGTGCGCGGCCCCGGTACGGTCACGCACGAGGTGATGAGGGAATGCGCGCGCGCCGCCATCAGGGACATCGGCTATGAGCAGGCGGGGTTCCACTGGAAGACCGCCGAGATCGATTGCTACGTGCATGCGCAGTCGGGCGACATTGCCCAGGGAGTCGACGCCGCCGGCAACAAGGACGAAGGCGCGGGCGATCAGGGCATCATGTTCGGCCATGCGGTGAACGAGACCGAGCATCTGATGCCGGCGCCGATCTATTACGCCCATCGCATCCTGAAGCTGCTGTCCGAGGCGCGGCGGTCGGGGAAGGAGAAGGGCCTTGGCCCCGACGCCAAGAGCCAGGTCACCCTGCTCTATGAGAACGGCAGGCCGGTGAAGGCGGCCTCGGTCGTCGTCTCCACGCAGCATGCGGACGGTCTCGATCAGCACAAGGTGCGCGAGATCGTGCGCCCGTATGTGAAGCAGGTTCTGCCGGACGGCTGGATGTGCCCGGAGGATGAGTTTTATGTGAATCCGACCGGCCGCTTCGTGGTCGGCGGTCCCGACGGCGATGCCGGCCTCACCGGCCGCAAGATCATCGTCGACACCTACGGCGGCGCGGCCCCGCACGGCGGCGGCGCGTTCTCCGGCAAGGACCCGACCAAGGTCGACCGCTCGGCGGCCTATGCCGCGCGCTACCTGGCGAAGAACGTCGTCGGTGCGAAGCTGGCGGACAAGTGCACCATCCAGCTCTCCTACGCCATCGGCGTGTCGAAGCCGTTGTCGGTCTATGTGCACACCTACGGCACCGGCAAAGTCGACGAGGAGAAGCTGATCAGGACCCTGACCGAGCTGATGGATCTCAGCCCGCGCGGCATCCGCAAGCACCTGAAGCTGAACCGGCCGATCTATGCGCGCACCGCGGCCTATGGCCATTTCGGCCGCGAGCCGGAAGCCGATGGCGGCTTCTCGTGGGAGAAGCTGGATCTGGTCGCCGGGCTCCAGGCCGCCTTCAACTAGCCGCTCGTTCTTCGAAGCTGATGAAACCGGATCGTGCGGCGATGCCGGAGGATCGGCGTTTCTATGGCCGCCGCAAGGGGCGGCCTTTGCGCAAAGGCCAGCAGCACCTGGTCGATACGCTGCTGCCAAGCCTTGCGATCGACCTGCCGGCATCGGGCAAGCTCGATCCGCGCTCGCTGTTTGTCCACCAGCCCGGCCAACTATGGCTGGAGATCGGCTTTGGCGGCGGCGAGCACTTGGCCGAACAGGCGCGCGCAAATCCGCAGGCAGGGCTGATCGGCTGCGAGGTGTTCCTGAACGGCATTGCGACGCTGCTGGCGCAGGTTTCCGCGCTCGGCCTCGCCAATGTCCGGATCTATCCCGAGGATGCGCGCAACCTGCTTGATGCGCTGCCGGACCGATCGCTCAACCGGGTCTTCCTGCTGTTCCCCGATCCCTGGCCAAAGCGCCGCCATGCCGGCCGGCGCTTCATCCAGCCCGCCAACCTCGACCTGCTGGCACGGCTGATGAAGCCGGGGGCCGAACTCCGGTTCGCCAGCGACGATCCCGCGCACATCGGCTGGGCGCTGGCGCACCTCGCCCGGCATCCGGCCTTCGCCTGGACCGCCAAGCGGCCGGAAGACTGGCGTACGCGCACCGCGGACTGGCCGGGAACCCGCTATGAATCCAAGGCCTTGCGCGAAGGCAGGCCGCCGGTATTCCTGCGTTTCGTCCGCCGCTGACGGCAGGAGCGGATCGTCGCACCTTGAATTGTCGGCGGCGGCACCCGAGAATCCGGAATCATGAACGATTCGGAAGCGCGGCTGACCGCGGTTCTTGGCCCCACCAACACCGGCAAGACCCATTTGGCCATGGAGCGGCTGATCGGCCACCGCTCCGGCATGATCGGATTCCCGCTGCGCCTGCTGGCGCGCGAGAACTACGACCGGCTGGTCAAGGTGAAGGGTGCCGCCCAGGTCGCCCTGGTGACCGGCGAGGAGAAGATCGTCCCGCCGGGCGCACGCTATTTCGTGTGCACGGTCGAATCCATGCCGATCGACCGGCCGGTCGCGTTCGTCGGGATCGACGAGATCCAGCTCGCCGCCGATTCCGAGCGCGGGCACATCTTCACCGACCGGCTGCTGCATGCGCGCGGCCTGGAAGAGACCATGGTCATGGGATCGGAATCCATCAGCCGCTGGATCCGCGCGCTGGTGCCGAAGACCGAGTTCATCCAGCGCCCGCGCTTCTCCACCCTGACCTATGCCGGCCCGAAAAAGATCACGCGCCTGCCGCCGCGCAGCGCGATCGTCGCCTTCTCCGCCGCCGAGGTCTATGCGATCGCCGATCTGATCCGGCGCCAGCGCGGCGGCACCGCCATCGTGATGGGCGCGCTCTCGCCCCGCACGCGCAACGCCCAGGTCGAGATGTACCAGGCCGGCGAGGTCGACTACCTGGTGGCGACCGATGCGATCGGGATGGGCCTCAACATGGACGTGAACCACGTCTGCTTCGCGGCCTTGCGCAAGTTCGACGGGCGGGTGGCGCGGGCGCTGACCAAGGCGGAGATCGGCCAGATCGCGGGCCGCGCCGGCCGGCACATGAGCGATGGCACCTTCGGCACCACTGCGGAAGTGGGCGCGATGGATCCCGAGATCGTCGACGCGGTGGAGAACCACCGCGTCGATCCGCTGACCCACCTGATGTGGCGGCGGGCCGATCTCGATTTCCGCTCGATCGGCCACCTGCTGCGCAGCCTGGAGACGCGTCCGCCGCATCCCGGCCTCATCCGCCAGCAGGAGGCGGAGGACCACCAATCGCTGCAGCAGATGGCGCGCGATCCGGAGATCGCCGGCCTGGCGCACGGCCGCGAGCGCGTCGGGTTGCTTTGGGAGGTGTGTCAGGTGCCGGACTTCCGCAAGCTGATGACCGACGCGCATGTGCGGCTGCTGGCGCAGCTCTATCGCTTCCTGATCGAGGGCCGGCTGCCGAACGACTGGGTCGCCGACCAGATAGCGCGCCTGGACCGGATCGACGGCGACATCGATCAGCTCACGCAGCGCATCGCGCATGTGCGCACCTGGTCCTTCATCGCGAACCGCGCCGACTGGGTGGCGGATCCCGGCCACTGGCAGGCGCGCGCGCAGGAGATCGAGGATCGGCTGTCCGAGGCGCTGCATGCCGCGCTCACGCAGCGTTTCGTCGACCGCCGCCGCGCGGCCATCCACCGGCGCCTCAAGTCGGGCAGCGAGGTCCTGGCCGCGGTGAATGCCGCCGACGAGGTGATCGTCGAGGGCCACGTCGTCGGCACCCTCGACGGCCTCAGCTTTTCTCCGATCTCCGGCATCGATGCCGAAGAGGCGAAGCCGCTGCTGGCCGCGGCACGGCGGGCACTGGGCCCGGCGCTGGCCGATCGCGCGGCGCAGCTGACCGAGGACGAGGACGGGCAATTCAGGCTGGGCGAAACCGGCGACATCGTGTGGCGGCGCGCCATTGTGGCTGGCCTCAAGCCCGGCGAAGGCGCGCTGCATCCGCGCCTCGAGCTGAAGGTCGATGATCTGCTGGATGGCGGATTCCGTCGCATGATCGACCAGCGCCTGCGGGGCTGGATCGACGCGACCTTGCGGCGGCGGCTGCGGCCGCTCTTCGTCTTGATGGACGCGGAGCTCTCCGCCCACGCCCGCGGCCTCGCCTATCAGGTGGCGGAGGCGCTGGGCGCCCTGCCTCGCCGACAGGTCGCACAGCAGATCGCGGAGATCGGCAAGGAGGACCGCCGCCGCCTGCGCGCGTTGGGGCTGCGCCTGGGGCGGGAGACGGTGTGGCTCCCCACGCTGGGCGGACGCGCCTCGCGCCGGCTGCTGATGCGCCTGCAGGCCATTTATGCGCAGAGCGGGCGTGCGTTGCCGGACCTGGCGAGCGAGCTGGCTTTGCTGCCCGAGCCGCTGCCGGAGCGGCTGCTGGCGGCGGCGGGCTATCGCGCCATCGGCACGCACGCGCTGAGCTTCGAGCGGCTGGAGCGGCTGTCGGAGCGGGTGCATCGGCTGTCCATCCAGGGCGCGCTGAAGTGGGACGCGGCGCTGGCCGCCGCGCTCGACGTGCCGCAGGAGCTGGTGCGTCCGCTGCTTGCGGAGCTCGGCTTCGTCGCGGAAGGCAAGCGTGCGCAGGAAAGCTACAAGCGCCGGCGCCGGGCGCGGCCGGCGCCGGTGCCGCCGCCCGATCCCGACTCGCCGTTCTCGGTGCTTGCGCGCCTGCGCGAGACGACGCGTTAGCCGGGCCATGGCCGGGGACACGCTGCGGCTCGATAAATGGCTGTGGTTCGCCCGTTTCGCGCGGACGCGATCGCTTGCCACCAGGCTGGTGATCAATGGCCGCATGCGCATCAACGGCGCCCCGACCCAGAAGGCGCATCACGCGGTAAAGGCGGGCGATGTGCTCACCTTCCCGCTGGGGCCGCATATCCGCGTCATCAAGGTCATGGCGCTGGGCCAGCGCCGCGGGCCGGCCGCGGAAGCCCAGTCGCTGTACGAGGATCTGGATCCGCCGCGCGCCGCGATGCCGCCGGTCGACCGGCTTCGATTCGAGCAGCGCGAGCCCGGCACGGGACGTCCCACCAAGCGCGACGGACGCAGGATCGCCCAGCTCAAATCGAGCGATCAGGGTTGAGCGGAGCGCAGTGCGCAAGGGTGCCCCGCGATGAACGCGGTGCGGCGGCCGTGCTGTTGCATGGCACCATGTGCTGTGCTAACTCCGCGCCGGATTGAGCGCGGACCCAGCATTTCACACCGCGGAGTGACGGAGCAGCATCGATGGCCTATGTCGTGACCGAGGCTTGCATCAAGTGCAAGTACATGGATTGCGTGGAGGTGTGTCCGGTCGATTGCTTCTATGTCGGCGAGAACATGCTGGTGATCCACCCGGACGAGTGCATCGATTGCGGCGTGTGCGAGCCGGAATGCCCGGCCGATGCCATTCTGCCCGACAGCGAAGGCGGCATGGAAAAATGGCTGGAGATCAACCGCCAATATGCCGCCGAATGGCCGAACATCACGCGCAAGGGCGAGGCACCGGCCGATGCCGACGAATGGAAGGGCGTGGCGGAGAAATTCGCCCAGCATTTCAGCCCGAATCCTGGGAAAGTTTAGCCTTTCCAGCTATTTGTTTAGAGGAAAATGGTCCTTCCGCGAAATTCCCCGGTTCCGTGGAATGGTTAATTGCGCGCGCTGCATATCTGCCCTTCCTTGAACCAAAAAGACATTTCTGATATATATTTCGACAGGTCTGGTTGGCGGCGCGCATTGGTTAACGCTGGTTTCCCAAGCGCCTGTTTAGGTCGCCCAAGCCTACAAGTAGCGTGTTTGCAATCTGGATCCACAAGGGTCCGGCAGCGGTGTCTGGCTGCTATGCGAACCCGGCCGCCGGATATCGGGGCGGATGTCGAGGCTTCCGGCAACGGGGCTCCTTGGCAAGGGTTTCCAGGGTGCGGACGGGCGGCCGGTTCGGAGGTTAGATCGTGGTTGAGAAGGTGAAGAAGAGCGTGGGCAAGGACAGCAAGGACAGGGATTCCGGCTTCCGGAAGGGCGATTTCGTCGTCTACCCGACCCACGGCGTCGGCAAGGTCCTGGGGGTCGAAACCCAGGAGGTGTCCGGCCACTCCCTGCAGCTCATCATCATCCATTTCGAGAAGGACCGCATGACCCTGCGCGTGCCGGTCGCCAAGGCCAAGAATTCCGGCCTGCGCAAGCTGTCCTCGCGCAAGGTGATGGATGCGGCTTTGCAGACCCTGAAGGGCCGCTCGCGCGTGAAGCGCGCCATGTGGTCGCGCCGGGCCCAGGAATACGAGGCCAAGATCAATTCCGGCGACCCGGTTTCCATCGCCGAGGTGGTGCGCGACCTGCACCGCAATGCGGACCAGCCCGACCAGTCGTACAGCGAGCGGCAGATCTACCAGGCCGCGCTCGACCGGCTGGTGCGCGAGTTGGCTGCGATCGACGGCATCGACGAGCAGTCCGCCCATCAGCGCCTGCACCAGGTGCTGAAGGCCGTGGCCGCCTGACGGCGGCCGCTCACCCCCGAGCTCTCTCCTCGAGAGGCCCCCTAGCGGCTGGACTTTCGGGTCTCGACCGCCGGACGGATGGCTCCCCGCCATCCGTCGGGGGATTTCGGTCATTCCCGTCGCTTTTCCGTCATCGCCGGGCTCTCCCGCAGTGGCGAGAAAAGAGTCGTTCGCGCTTTGGCGGGACGCCGCCAGTTGATACAGTCCGCCGGCTTCCATTTCGGAACCGCGAGTCCCCGGGAAACTTCCGCGCCAATGCCAGAACCAGAGAAGTTCGCCGTCCTGCGCGCCGCGCGCCGCATCTGGGCGATCTCGCCGGTGCACGGCGACGCGGGCCGGCTGCGTGCGCTGCACGGCTACGTGGCGGAACGGTTTCGCGATGGCGACCGGCTGGTCTATCTCGGCGGCATGCTGGGCCGCGGCAGCGAGGTCGAAGGCGTGATGGAGGACCTGGTCGCCTTCCGCCGCCAGATCCTCGCACGCCCGCGCATGTTCACCATCGACATCGCCTATTTGCGCGGCCAGCAGGAGGTGATGTGGCAGAAGCTGCTGCAGCTCCAGTTCGCCCCCAATCCCAAAGAGGTGCTGCCCTGGATGCTCCAGCAGGGCGTCGGCGCCACCATCGCCGCGTATGGCGGCGATCCGGCCGAAGGCGTCGTGCGCTGCCGCGAAGGCGCGCTTGCCATCACGCGCTGGACCAGCGGCCTGCGCGCCGCGATGCAGGCGCGGCCCGGACACTACCAGTTGATGGCGGAGCTGCGCCGCGCCGCCTTCACCGACGAGTACGGCCTGCTGTTCGTCCATGCCGGGATCGATCCCGACCGCCCGCTCGATGCGCAAGGCGACACCTTGTGGTGGGGCAGCGCCGGCTTCACCGCCCTCAGCCGACCCTATGGCGAGTTCCTGAAAGTGGTGCGCGGCTTCGACCGCCAGCACGGCGGACCCGCCATGAGCGACTTCGCGATCACGCTCGATGGCGGCTGTGGCTATGGCGGCAAGGCGCTGGTCGCGTGCCTCGACCCCCGCGGCGAAATCCTGGACCTGGTCGAGGCGTAGCGCGGTGATCCGTCAGGCCGCCCGCCGGGTTGGGTACGGCTGCGCCAGGACATCCGTTGGTATATCAAGCAGGGAACTGAGCGCGCGCACCATCGGAAGCGTCAGAGGACGTTTCCGGGTCAGCACTTCCGACACGCGGCCGCGGCTACCGAGTGCGGGCTCCAGATCGCGGCGGCTCATTCCCTTCTGCTCCATCATGAATTCGATCGCCGCGATCGGATCGGGTGGTGAAATCGGGAAATGCTCCGCCTCGTACGCTTCGATGAGCGTCGTCAGCACGTCCACGACATCGCCGTCCGGCGTGCCGGGATTCGCATCCCATAGCCGCTCCACTTGCTTGAGGGCCGCGCGATAGTCTGCCCTCGTCCTGATCGGGCGAATTCTCATGTCTGATCCTCAGACGGTTGTAGCATCAATCCTGTCGTACTCGCTGCGCGTTCCGATGAAGCGCACGTAAACGCGTCCACCTCGGTAGTGAACCGCCGCAATCAGCCGGTACTTGTTTCCGCCGATATCGAAAACCACTCTTCCGTTCGGCAGAATATCGGCACTGCGAAACACCTGCTTGATATCGACAGGGCGCCACCATCGGGCCGCTCTGACCACCTTGACCCATGTACGAAGCGGTTGCTCCGCATCCGTGCAACGCGGCCGACTCCAAAATTCTTTAAGAGTGCTCACCGATATCAGGCGCATCAGACAGGATATGATGTTCTCACTTTGGGAGCAAGCGCTTTTGAGGCGCGCGCCCTACTCCATCGCGACCTGGAACACCCGCATGGCGGCGGTGCGGCCGTGGAAGACGTGCTGGCCGCGATCGACCAGCGGCGCGCCGAGCGGCAGGGCCTCGGCCAGCGCTTCGCTGATCACGATGATGGCGTCCTCCGTGCCGTCGTCGAGCTCGCGCCCGAACTGCTCCAGGCGCTGGGCCACGTTCACCGTATCTCCCACCAGCGTGTAGTTGACCCGGCCCGGCGCGCCGATATTGCCGACCACCGCCCGTCCCTTGTGGATCCCGATGCGGACGCGGATCGGCTTCAGTTCCTTGCGGGCGCGGCGCGTATTGTCGACATGCAGCTTCTGCGCGATGCGCTGGGCCGAGCGCACTGCCCGGTCCGCGCTGTCCTCCTGCTCCATCGGCGCGCCCCAGAACGCCATGATGGAATCGCCGATGTACTTGTCGATGGTGCCGCCTTCCTGGTCGATGATCGAGCCCAGCAGCGCGAAATGGCGGTTGAGCAGCGCGGCGACCTTGGCGGCGGCGCGGCCCTCCGCGATGCGCGAGAAGCCGACGATGTCGGTGAACAGCACCACGACATCGCGCTCGCGCGAGATCAGCTCATCGCCGCTCTTCATCAGCAGGGGCGTGAGCGTGCGCGGGATGTAGTTGCTGAGCCATTGCAGGCCGTTGCGCATCGCGCGCTGCGCTTCGACCGCACGCTGCACCTCCTTGATCCGGCTGGACTTGATTTCCAGCGGCGTGAAATCCAGGCGCGCAAGACGCTGGCCGGACTGCGAGAGGATGATCATCGGTTTGGCGATGGCGCGCCCCAGCCAGTAGGCCAGTGCGAGTGCGATCACCAGTACGGCCAGCGCGAACGGAACCGCACGGTTGATGGCCCCGTAGGTGCGGTCAAGCCACGTTTCCGGCAGGTGATAGCCGATGACCCAAGGCTCCGCGCCGTAACCCTTCAGATGGCGGTAGATCACGATCTGATTGCCGGTCGGAAGTTCCACCTGATCGAGCTCGAAATCAGCAGGCATTCGATCGCGCGCAGCCTCGGAGGCGTTGAAATCGAGCGGCCATGGCATGTTGGCCAGCACCGGATCGGGAAATTCCGATCGCCGTGGCAGGATCGCGCCACCGGACCATTGGCGGCCGGGTGGAACGTCCGTTCCGGTGCTGCCATGCATCAGGATGCGACCTTCCGCTGTCAGCACGAAAGGGACCAGGCCGCTGGGGCCGGTGAGGCGCGCCAGGTGCGCCGATGTCGAACGTGTGGAAACCGCGGCACCGATGATGCCGATCACCTCCGCGTCATGGAAGACCGGCGCAACCGCGATCAGCAGCGGGCCGGTCGACCAGTCGAACAGGATAGGCTTCGACCAGAACAGGCTTTGGCGCCGCTTTGCCTGATCCAGCAGCCCCGGAACCTGGGTTTCGTCAGCCATTGTCGTGATCCGAGCGCTGTAGCCGCGGCCATCGTCATTCGGGCCGGCCCACACCACGCGATGGTCGAGCCCGACATACGCGACCGCCCACAGCTGGCGTACGGCCGCCAGTGACCCCAGCAGCAGGTCCTGCAGCCGCTGGCTGTCCTGGGGATCGACCTGATCGCGGCTGAGGATGTCGGCAAGAAAGCCGGCCTGGTCCGCGGCCGGTTGCAGCTGAGATTCGATGGTCGCCGTCAGCTGGGCCAGCGCGGAGCGGCCGAGCTCGTCGACCAGATCGCGGGTCGAGACCAGCCCCGCGATATAGAAGCGCACGCCGATGACCAGCGCCATGACACTGGTCATGCCGCCAAGCACCAGGACCAGCACCACCCAGACCGGCACGCGCAACGCGCGCTTGGCGGCCCGGCTGTCCGGCGTGATGAGAGTGGCCATGTGCTACGCGATATTGCCTGCGAGGAATCGGCCTAACGCATAGCACATTCGAACGCCGTCTAATACGTGACGATCTTCACCTGCTGTCCCGGCTGCAATTGCTGGCCCTGGTTCAGGTTGTTCAGCACGCGGAACCAGCCTTCCTTGTCGTCGGCCACCACCATGCGGCTGGAGAGCGACTGGATGGTGTCGCCCGCCTTGACCGTCACGATGTGGATGCGCTGCGCCTTGTTGTACTGCGTGGCCTCCGACGCGCTGATCTGACGGAAGCTGTTGGCGATCTTCTGGAAATCGCTGTCGTAGCGCGAGCCCAGGTCCGCGAGCGACAGGAACACGAACTCGTAGACCTTGCCGCTCGGATGGCGGATGAGGATGCTGCGGTAGTTGGCGCTGCCGGACTTGGTGTTGACCTCGGCGATGCCGGTCGCCGCCTCCATGCCGTTGATGGTGAGGCTCTGGATGTTGTCGAAGACGATGTTGCCCTTCGGGTCGTAGTTCTGAAGCGCGGCCGTGAGGCTGCCCGACGGCTGCGGATCGGCGAGCACGAGGTTGCCGAGGGTGCCCTTCGGCCCCTTGATCGCCACCACGTCGGGCAGGTTCACCAGCTTGTAGCCGCTCGGCACCTCGAACGCGAAGCGCAGCGGCGGATGCACGAACTTGCCGCCGGCAATCACGCCCTGCGCCGGATCGTCGCCGAACATGATGCCGTCGATCTTCTTGAGGTAGATGTCGCGGGCGGTCATCGCGTTGGGCAGCGGGCCGCCGGCCTCCTGGATCGCGCGCTGCACGCGGTCGATGGTGCGCGGATGCGAGGCCAGCATGTTCTGGTCGTCGACCACGTTCGGATCCTTGCCCGCCAGCTTGGCCTCGAGTTGGCTCTGCGCGCGCAACTCGCCGAGGAAGGTCGCCATCGCTTGGGGATCATAGGTCGCGCGCTTCATATAGCGCACGCCGAGCGAATCGGCCTCGAACTCCTGCTCCTGCGAGTAGCCGGCCAATCTCGTCTGGCCGTATTGCGAAGCGAGGCCCCCGGCAAGGTCGGCGCCGGTCTGGCCGCCGAGGATCGCCCCCAACAGGGTCGCGCCCAGCACGCCGAGCTGCGTGTTCTGCGCCTGGCCGGCGCGCTCGGCGGTATGGCGCGCGTTGATGTGACCGGTCTCGTGGCCGAGCACCCCGGCCAGCTCCGCCTCGTTGTTGGCAAGCCCGATCAGTCCGCGCGTGACATAGATGTAGCCGCCCGGCACCGCGAAGGCATTGACGTCCGGCGTGTTGAGCACGGTGAAGGTGTAGGTGACGTCCTTGCGCTCGGAGGTGGCGGCGATGAACTGGCCGACCGACTGGACATAGGCGTTGAGCGCCGGCTTCTCGTCATACGCGCCGCCGAACTCGGCCAGGATCTTGGGATGCTCCTCCCGCCCGATCTGGGCTTCCTGCTGGGTCGAGATCGGGGTGGAGAAGGTGCGCCCGGTGGCCGGGCTGGTCGCGGTCGTGCCGCAGCCGCTGGCGAGGGCGCCGAGCGCCGCAGTCAGAAGAACGAGCCTGCGCCATGTCCGGGTGTCCTTGGTCTTGTTGGTCATGGCGATCCGCTCCCTGGCAGTCCCTGCGCGTCGTTTCGAGCAACGAGTCTATCGTCCCGCCGGTTCCCGCACCAAGCCCTTCCAGCCGGGCCTCGGGTTCAAAAGGGTGTGACGGGAGTTCCTGGCGAGCCGATTTGGGGGTTGAGGGAAGCGGCCGGGTTACTTACAACCCTCGGAGAGCCTTCCAGATCGGACCACGCGCGCAATGCCCGCCAAGGACCTGTTCCCCGAAATCGAGCCTTATGACACCGGTTTCCTGAGCCTCTCGCCGCCGCACCGCATGTATTACGAACAGTGCGGCAACCCCAAGGGCGTGCCGGTCGTGTTCCTGCATGGCGGCCCCGGCGCGGGCGCCAACGCGACCCACCGGCGGTTTTTCGACCCCGAGTTCTACCGGACCGTGATCTTCGACCAGCGCGGCAGCGGCCGTTCCCAGCCGCTGGGCGAGATCAGGGACAATACCACGCCTCACCTGATCGAGGACATGGAGCGGCTGCGCGCGCATCTCGGCATCGAGCGCTGGTTCGTGTTCGGCGGCTCGTGGGGATCGACCCTCGCCATCGCCTATGCCGAGCATCACCCGGCGCGGGTGCGGGGCCTCGCGCTGCGCGGCATCTTCCTGTGCCGCAAGTCGGAGATCGACTGGTTCCTCTATGGCCTGCGCGAATTCGCGCCGGAAGCCTGGCGCGCCTTCGCCGGCCACCTGCCGGAGGCGGAGCGCGGCAACATCCTCGAAGCCTACTGGGCGCGCCTCAGCAATCCCGACCCGAAGGTGCACATGCCGGCGGCGCGCGCCTGGAGCGTCTACGAGGGCGCCTGCTCCACCCTGCTGCCGAGTCCGGAGACCGTGCGCGCCTTTTCCGCCGATGTGTTGGCCCTCGGCCTCGCGCGGATGGAAGCGCACTACTTCCGCAACAACATCTTCCTGCCCGAGAACTACCTGCTCGACCACATCGACCGCATCCGGGCGATCCCGGCCTTCATCGTGCAGGGCCGCTATGACCTGGTCTGCCCGGTGCGCAGCGCGGACGACCTGTCGCGCGCATGGCCGCAGGCGCGCTGCACCATCATCCCCGACGCCGGCCATTCGGCGATGGAGCCCGGTACAAGGGCCGCGCTGGTGGCAGGGATGGAGGCGTTCAAGAGTGTGGCTTAGGGGACTTGATATAGGCTCCGAACGGGAAGATCATTGGCCAACGACCATTGATCGAGGGCAGCTAGCAATGGCATCTGCCAAGAAATCCGCTCAGCAGCTCCTGGAGCGGCTCCCAGACGATGCGGACTGGGATGACATCATGTACGAGATCTACGTCAAACAGAAGATCGAGCGTGGCCAGTGGGCGGCAGCAGACGGCCGCACGGTAGCCCACGCCGAGGTTCGGCGCAGGATGCTCGGTGACAAAGCTTGAATGGTCCGAGCCGGCGGTCGAAGACCTCCGCAATCTACATGCCTACATCGCGAAGGATTCCGCGCACTATGCGTGCACTACTCCTCCCGTCACCCCGGACAAGCGCAGCGCGATCCGGGGTCCACAGCGCCGCTTGACGTCAAGCCGATCCATGGATCCCGGATCACGCCGCTGCGCGGCTGTCCGGGATGACGGCTGGAGGAGCTGAAGCAGAATCCCTTGTCCCCCAGCTGCAAGCTGGCCTAGGCTTTCACCCTGAGTTCCGCATCAGACGGGACGGCAAGGGGGGCATCATGGCGTCCGACAAGCCGAAGCTGCGCAGCCTGACGGACATCTTCTCGTTCCTCAGCGCCAACCGCACGCCGATCTATTTCGTGACGCCGGTTCCGTTCAACCTGCTCGGCCTCGACCAGTGGGTGGGCGGCCTCGAATACCTCACCTATTTCGATTCCTTCGACGGCTATCACCCGCGCTGCTTCACGCCGCAGGAGACCGGCCCGCGCGAGTTCCGCTCCATGGAAGAGGTCGGCAACTACCTGCTCAGCCACAAGGAAGTCGTCGACCACATCCGCAAGCGCGGCAAGGCCGGCAAGGTCATGTTCATCATGTTCGACGAGGAATCGGAGCGCCTGGTCTCCGAGCTCGGGCTCGAGATGGCGCTGCCACCGGCCAAGCTGCGCGTGCACATCGATTCCAAGATCGTCACCACGCGCCTCGGCAACGAGGCCGGCGTCGCCAGCGCGCCCAACTGCATGGGCCGCGCCGAGTCCTTCGAAGAGCTGATGGCGCTGGCAGAGCGCGCGAAACTCGGCGGCGATCTCGTCGTGCAGACGCCGTACGGCGATTCCGGCCGCACCACCTTCTTCATCAAGACGCGCGACGACTGGGACAAGTTCGCGGTCAAGATGAAGGGCGAAGACCTGAAGGTGATGAAACGCATCAACCACCTGCCCGGCACGGTGGAAGGCTGCGCCACACGCCACGGCACGCTGGTCGGCCCCGTGATGACCGATATCACCGGCTTTGCCGAGGTGACGCCCTACAAGGGCGGCTGGTGCGGCAACGACATCACGCCCGACATCCTGCCAAAACGCGTGCAGGACAAGGTGCGCGAGATGGCGAGGAAGCTCGGCGACCGGCTCTGGCAGGAGGGCTACAAGGGCGTGTTCTGCTGCGACTTCCTGGTCGATACCGACGACCAGGAGGTCTATCTCGGCGAGCTCAACCCGCGCATCAGCGGTGCCTCGCCGCCCACCAACCTCATCACCACGACCTATGGCGGGTGCCCGCTGTTCCTGTTCCACCTGCTCGAGTTCCTCGACGTCGATTGGGAGGTCGACCTCGAGAAGGTGCAATCGCGCTGGACCGATTATGCGCCGTGGTGCCAGCTCATCCTGAAGCAGACCGAGGACAAGGTGGAGCTGATCACCAAGGCGCCGCCGACCGGCATCTGGCGCATGAACCAGGACGGCAATGTCAGCTTCGTGCGCCGCGCCGGGCAGTTCACCAGCGTGGGCGACGAGAAGGAGGCGTTCTATCTACGCGTCTACGGCGCCGGGCAGTACCGCTACTACGGCGCCGACCTCGGCATCCTGGTCAGCCACGGCCGCTTCCAGACCGACGACCGCAAGCTGATCGACCGCGCCAAGTTGTGGAACGCCGGCCTCAAGGCGCAATTCCACGGCATCGCCCCCGCCCCCGACGCGCCGCCCGTGCCGCCGCAGGCCTGGTGGGGGAAGATGTTCTGACACTGAAGAGTTTCCTCGTTCCAGCGAGCTGGCGGTTTCGGATCTGGCTGCATTCGCCTCACAATATTCCGTTGTTCAACAGTATCTTAACCCCCCGTGCGGCAGGGTGCCGCCGGAACCTTGGTTGCCAGCACCCCTTATATCGGGTCTGGTAGCGCCCGAGAATGAAACCGAGTCGGAGTTTTGCATGAAGCCGTTCGCCATCGCAGGCATCCAGATGCATGTCCTGCCGGAGCGGAACATCGACGGCATCCGCCAGCGCCTGAAGCTGCTGATGCACTATTACCCCTGGGTCGAGATGGTGCTGCTCTCCGAGCTGGCGCCGTTCGGCTCCTCCCTGCACTACGCCCAGGCCCTGCCCGGCCCGGCCGAGGACGAGTTCCGGCAGATGGCGCGCGAGCATCGCATCTGGTTCGTGCCGGGCTCGCTCTACGAGAAGCGCGACGGCGCCATCTTCAACACTTCGCCTGTCATCGACCCGAAGGGCGAAGTGATCGCGCGCTACTCCAAGATGTTCCCCTTCACGCCGTT
>DASSBF010000087.1:0-12054 GCA_035699005.1 Dongiaceae bacterium | reverse complement strand
CCGGAGCGCCTGCTGTTCTCCGCGGATGTCGAGTCGGTCGTGGTGCCCGGCACCGAGGGCGATTTCGGCGTGCTGCCCGGCCATGCGCGGCTGATCTCCACCGTCCGACCAGGGGTCATTTCCGTGTTCCAGGACGGCAAGGTGACCGACCGGATCTTCGTCGAGGGCGGCTTTGCAGAGGTAACGCCGGCCGGATGCACGGTCCTGGCGGAACATGCCCTGCCGGTATCGGAAATCCAGCGCGAGCAGGCCCAGCAGGCGATCCAGGATGCCATGGAAGACATCGAGGACGCCAAGGATGACGAGGCCCGCAATGCGGCAGCGAAGGCACTCGAAGTCGCCGAGGCTCGGTTGCAAGCGGTCGATGTGGTTGTTTACTGAGCCGGATGGCGCCCGGCCGGGCTGGCACCGCCCGCTTGTCAGGCCGGCACACGTCGCCTAACCTTCGGGTTCACTCCAAGCTTGGCCGGATCCGGACCGGAAGCCGGCCATGTCAGTCGTAGCACGCCGACGACCCATGAAGCACTGGACGCTCGAGCAGATTCCCTGGGCCCGGTTCGATTCGACCAAGGTCGATCCGGAGCTCCTCAAGCTGGCGAAGGCCGCCGCCCTGGTGGAATTCAACGGCCGGGACTACGCAACCTATCTCGACCGGGTGTTCGCCGACGATCCGGAGTTCCGGGCGGCCGCGGCCGACTGGTCGGAGGAGGAGGTGCAGCATGGCAAGGCGCTGGCTGCCTGGGCCAGGCTCGCCGATCCGTCGTTCGATTTCGATGCCGCGTTCAAGCGCTTCACCGAAGGCTTCTCAGTCCCGCTCGATGCCGAGAAATCGGTGCGCGGCTCGCGCGCCGGCGAGCTGGTGGCGCGCTGCATCGTGGAAACCGGCACCTCATCCTACTATGCCGCCTTGATGGAAGCGGTCGAGGAGCCAGTGCTGAAGCAGGTCTGCAAGAACATCGCCGCCGACGAGCTCAGGCACTACAAGCTGTTCTACAGCTACCTGCGCCGCTATCTGGAGCGTGAGGGCCTGAGTGGCTGGCGCCGGCTGAAGGTGACGCTGGGCCGCATCGGCGAATCGGAAGACGACGAGTTGGCCTACGCCTACTATGCCGCCAATCATCCCGACGAGACCTATGACCGGAAGCGCTTTTCCAGCGCCTACGCCCGTCGCGCCTACGGCGTCTATCGCCGGCACCACGTGGAGCGCGGCGTCGCGATGGCGCTGAAGGCGACCGGCCTCAACCCGACCGGTCGCCTCAACCGCTGGCTGACCGTGCTTGCCTGCCGCTTCATGCAGTTCCGAATCCGGCGGCTTGCGGCCATCAACGCCTAGATTTTTCCTCGATCTCGTGCTGCAGCGCCGCCAGGCCCTTGATGGCGCCGGCGGATGGCGATGCGATCTGGCGATAGACCAGCACGAACGTGACGAACGCGGCTGCCGCCATGAACACCAGCGGATGGAAGAACCAGCCGATCCAGGCGAGCGCGTAGTAGTAGGTGCGGAAGCCGCTGTGGAAGCTGGTGACGGCGCTGTTCAGCACCACCGACATCTGGTTTCCCATCTCGTCGGTCTCCGCCGGATCGAGGTGCTCCCGGGACGGCGCCGCGCCGATCAGCGCCAGGAAGTAGTTGTACTGCAGCAGCGCCCAGGTGAAGCGGTAGAAGCCGTATACGAACACGCAGACGAGGCCGATGAGCTTCACCTGGAACAGCTCGAACGTCGTATGGATGACGAACGTGCTGGTGCTCGCGATGCCATAGGCGGCGTCCGCGTTGGTGAAGACGCCGAGCAGCGCCACCACGATCAGCAGGGTGGCGGAGCAGAACAGCGCGATCGAGTTGATGGAATGGCCGGTCAGGATCGCGTCGACGACGCGGTCGTGGCGCTCCAGGGCACGGCGCATCCAGCGCGCCCGGATCTCGCGCATGCGGGCGTTCAGCAGGCGGTCGCCCACGTGGTCCGCGTAGCGCGAATAGGCCAGGACCGCGACGAAGAAGGCGATGAGCGCCAGCCAGTCCAGCAGGCTCGACCCGAAGATCATCGCGCGCGGCCCGCCGCGCCGGCAGCGCGCCGCCTACCGCCGCTTGAAGCGGTCGGCAAAGCAGCGCTCGAAGAACTCGTAGATCGCGGGGCTCAGGGCCTCGAACTGCAGCGCGATGCTTTCGCCGGGAACGACGCGGATCACCTTGACGGCGATCCGCATGCGGAAATCCGCGGTATTGTCCTTGGCCTTTATGTCGACTTGCACCGCCTCGCCGGCGGCGCGCGCGCCCATGTAGCCCTCGATCAGCAGGCCGCCGAGCGACCAGTTCAGGGTCTGGTACGTCACCTCGTCCAGGCGCACCGTGAAGATCGGCAGCGGCAGCCGCCGGTCGCGCCGCCGCTCCGCGCCGCGCACGGTCTGGTAGCCGGTGGTGTAGGATGTCATGACGCCCCCGATCTTCCGCCTGGTTCGACTGTAGCAGACGCGCGGAACGGTGTCTGCGGCATCGGCCTCAGAACTGGCTGTTGAGGATCGGCGAATCGGGGCCATCGATCTCGCTGGCCGGCCAGATCGCGACCCAGCGGTCGCGCGCCACGCCGCGGAACATCGGCAGGGCCGGCAGGCGCAGGGGCGAACCGTCGAAATAGGTGACCAGGGCGCCCGCCTTGTGCGCGGCGGCCCAGCGGGCGGCCGCCACCCGCGTGCGCAGCGGCTTGGGCGCCGTCTCCAGGCGCCCGGCGAAATCGAACTCGCCGCGATAGTCGGCAAAGACCGCAACCGCGAGGCCGGCATCCTGCAGCTCCTTCATGCGGCTCGCCACCGGCGTCAAGTCGAAGAACGGGCGCAAATTGCCGTCGAATTCGAGGTTGAGCGAGGTCATCAGCAGGGTCGGCAGGATCGCCACCTGCAGCGTGCGCGACACCTGGTGGCTGGGCGACAATTGCGCCAGCACATAGCCGATCACCAGCAGCGAGACGCCGGAGATGAGGCCGATGCCGCCCATCCAGATCGGCAGCGGCGAGCCGAAGACCTGCCGCCACACCGCGTCCAGGTGGGCGGTCGGCACGATGTTCATCAGGAAGAAGATGAGGCCGATGAACAAGGCGAAGAATCCCGGCACGATGGCGTGGAAATCCTTGGGCTTGATCTCCTGGGTCGCCAGCAGCCGCGCGCCCAGGAGCGACAACGGGCACACGACCGGCAGCAATCCGATGAGCTGCCAGCCCGAGACGAGGCCGGCGGCGGTCAGGGCCGCCAGCAACGCGAGGCACAGGCGGAACCCGACGCCGACCTTTTCGCGCAGGTGCCGGTTGAGGGCGCGCCACAGCGTCTTCCAGCAGATCCAGGGATAGAGCGCCACCGGCAGCAGCAGAAGGGACCAGGGGGCGCCGCGCAGGGCCTCCGTCGCGGGGTCGGTCCAGCCGTTGCCGAAATAGGGCAGCATCAGGGGACCGCCCAATGCGCGCAGCCACAGGAAGGCCGGCAACAGCGCCAGCGCGCTGGCCGCCACGCCCCCCAGCAGCCATGCGGCGGGATTGCGCTCGTTCCGGGTCGCCTCGTCCAGCACCCAGATGCCGGCCGCGCAGAGGGCGGGGACCAGCGCCCAGCTCCAGCCTCCGGCCATCACCGCCAAGGCGGCAGCCGCCGCGCTCAGCATCCAGCCCGCGACGGCGCGGAAGAACCCGGCCCGGTTCATCCACAGCGTGCTCAGCGCGTGGAAGCTCGCGAGGATGAAGGGCAAAGCGAGAGTCTGCGGCTCGACCATGGTCATCGCGACCGCGAAGGCGCCCACGCCGGTCAGCAGCAGGCGCGCGAAGATCGGCGTTGCCGCCCGGTGCGGCCACAGCACCAGGGCGGTGCGCCCGATCAGGAGCACCGTCGCCAGCGATGCGAGCGCCGGGATCAGGCGCGGCCACCATTCGTTCACGCCCACCAGGTCCCAACCCGCGACGATCAGCCACAGCAGCAGCGGCGGCAGCTCGGGCGCGGCAATGCCGTTGCGCAGCGGCACGAGTGTGTCGCGCAGATGCATGTGCCAGGCGGAGGCGAGGGTCTCCAGCTCGATCGGCGCGGTCGTCGGCCGCCAGGCGAGCGCGCCGAACACCAGCACGCCCATGAAGATGAACGGCGCGGTCCGCGATAGCTTGTGCAGGAACGGAGAAAGGGTCGTTTCCTCGCGCAGCGCTTCTGCGATCATCGGGCGGTGCTCTTCAATCTCAACCACGTCTCGTCCCCCCGTTCGCGCCCAGCATATCGACGCCGCCGCGCTCTAGGAAGCGGGCGGAAGCATGGCTACAATCCGCGCCCATTGCGCTCATTTCTGCAGGGGAGCCCCGTCTTGTTCGACCACCTGATCGACCGCGCGGCCGATGCCGTCGAGATCGTGCCGCTGCGTGCCCAGCGGCTGGAGGCGTGGATCAATCGCCAGCCGCCTGCGGTCGGGCAGTGGGTGCGCGCGAGCGCTTTCATCGCCAGGCCGGGCAGCCAATGCCTGGTGCCGAATGCCGACGGCACCCTGGCGCAGGTGCTGATCGGGATCGAGGACGGGGTCGACCGCTGGTCGATCGCGGCGCTGCCCGCCGCCCTGCCGAAGCGCGACTACCGGCTGGCCGATTCGGTGGCAGGCGGCGAAGCCGAGGCCGCCTGCTTCGCCTGGGCGATCGGCGGCTACAGGTTCCAGCGCTACAGGAAGCGCGAGGGCGAGCTGGCGCGCCTGGTGTGGCCGGCGGGAATCGATCGCGCCGCGGTCCGGCGCATGGTCGCGGCCATCGGCCTGGCGCGGGACCTGATCAAC
Organism: Dongiaceae bacterium; assembly: GCA_035699005.1. Lineage (GTDB taxonomy): Bacteria > Pseudomonadota > Alphaproteobacteria > Dongiales > Dongiaceae > Dongia_A. The sequence goes on along the minus strand of DASSBF010000087.1, from coordinate 7,275 downwards.
ACGCCGGCCGAGGACATGGGGCCGCCGCATTTGGCGGAGGCGGCCAAAGCCGTCGCGAAAGCGCACAAGGCGAAATTCAGCGTGATCGTGGGCGACGATCTGCTGAAGAAGAACTATCCGGCGATCCACGCCGTGGGGCGCGCCGCCGCCCGGCCGCCGCGCCTGATCGACATGAGCTGGGGCGCCAGCGGCCCGCGCCTGACGCTGGTCGGCAAGGGCGTGTGCTTCGACAGCGGCGGCCTCGACCTCAAGACGGCAGGCGGCATGCTGCTCATGAAAAAGGACATGGGCGGCGCCGCGCTGATGCTGGCGCTGGCGCAGATGATCATGGATGCGGGGCTGAAGGTCCGCCTGCGCGTCCTCATCCCCGCGGTCGAGAACGCGGTCAGCGGCAACGCCTACCGCCCGCTCGACGTGATCCGCACCCGCAAGGGCATCACGGTCGAGATCGGCAATACCGACGCGGAGGGCCGCGTCATCCTGTGCGACGCCCTGGCGGAGGCCCAAGGTGGCAAGGGGGGCGACAAGCCCGACCTCATCCTCGATGCCGCGACGCTGACGGGCGCGGCGCGGGTGGCGCTGGGGCCCGACCTGCCGGCCCTGTTCTGCAACGACGAGGAGATCGCGGAGGCGATGCTGCGCCACGGCAAGGCGGAGGACGATCCGTTCTGGCGCATGCCGCTGCACAAGGGCTATCGCCGCATGCTCGACAGCAAGGTGGCCGACATCAACAATGTCAGCGACGGATCCCATGCCGGCGCGATCACGGCCGCGCTCTATCTGCAGGAATTCATCGATCCCGGCACGCGCTGGGCGCACATCGACACGCTGGCCTGGAATATGCGCGACCGTCCCGGCCGGCCGGAAGGCGGCGAGGCGCTCGGCCTGCGCGCCTTGTTCGCGTTCGTGTCGGTCTGGGCGCAGCCGAAAACGCGCAAAGGCAGCGCCATCATCGCGCCCAAGTCGGCGCCGCGTCAAAGGCCGATGAAGCGGCGCACGCGCGGACGACGGTAGTCGAGAATCTTCCCTTCCCCCGAATGTCAGGGCAATCGCAGTATTGGGAAACGCGAACGAGCAAACACATGCGGTGAACCCCTTCCCCCCTTGTGGGGGAAGGTTGGGATGGGGGGTGATGCAGCGCTGCGGCTTCGAGGATTGGCGCTCTTGCGAGCGCGCGCGGCTATCGCCGCGCCACCTCCCATCCAGCTCCGCCTAAGCTCGCTCTGCTCGCCAAGGCTCCACATCCTTCCCCCACAAGGGGGCAGGGCTATCGCATGTTCGCGAGCATATCGAACATGAAGCTTTCGTCCCATCCTGCGCGCTTGAGTTTGCCACGCATGGAGGTCTTTTGATCGGGATGGGCTCTTGCGATGTTGAGCGCCAAGCGCCTGAGGATGGCCAGGTTTGCCGGGGCATTGTCCTTGCGGTTGCGGGCCCCATCCTCGTCGAGCACGACGTCGAGCGTCCAGTGCAGGCGGTTTTCGATTCCCCAGTGCTCGCGCACGATGGAGAGCAATTGCGTGGGGCGAAAGTGCCGGCTGAGGAGGTAATAGCGCTCGACGGTCTTGTCCTTGGCGCGCTTGCTCCGGATCATTGCAAAGGCCTGAAGCCCCGGAAAATCCAGCTCCCGTGCCATCGCCTCGGCCGAGGCAACGACGGCCATGCGGCTCTCCCTGCGCCCGTGCGAGCGTTCCTTGCGCGGCGCCGAGCGCTTCCCCCGCTTGCGGCGCGCGGCAGCGGTCGCCGCCTTGGCGGCGGCCAGGAGCTTGGGCTGATTGTCCTTGACCGCCAGAACGTAGTCCCCCTTGCGGGCCAGGATCGCCGCGGCGGTGTCGCGCCGGCAATGCAACGCGTCCGTCGTAACGACGCAATCCTTGAGCTGCAACAGCTCGATGACTGCCAGGGCGGCCGCCGCTTCGCCGCCGTCCTGCGCCAGAACGTTGGCCAAAGCCATGCGGGTCTGAGCGCCCCAAGCCGTCACCATCAGTGCAGGCATGTGGCTCCGACCGCGTTCGTACGCGCAGCGCAGCGCCTTGCCGTCGATCGCCACCACCCCTTTGGTGCGCTGGAGCTTCAAATGGGCCGAGAACGCCTTCATGAAGCCTCGAAAGGCCTTGTCGAAGGCCTTCGGATCGAGCAGGCGGAACACGCGGCTGAACGTGTCGTGGCTTGGCAGGCCGAACTTCAGATCCAGCACCGATCGCAGCAGCCCTTCCTTGGTGCGCGCAAACAGAGCCATGTCGCAGCAGCTCGTCGCACCGCACAGCGTCGCCAGAAGCGCGATGAACAACAGCTCGGTCAGGTCGTGCAGCGCATTGACCCCGCGCGGGTCCTCCAAATCCGAAAAGCAGGCCGCAAACCGGTCCATCGGCGTCTCCTCGCAAAACACAAGCAGACACCTTCAGAATCCACATTCCTTTGTTCCGCAACACCTTATCATCATGAACATGCGATTCCCCTGCACAAGGGGGGAAGGGGCCGTATTATTTGGGCTGCAGCGGCCACACGCAATTCTCTCAATGTCCACGGGAGGAGATTCGCGCTCAGTATCCCCGCGCGCGGTCGACCACACTTTCCAGCCTCTCGCCTGCTTCGAACCGCGCGATCTGCCGCGCGATGCGCCAGGCGGCGGAGCGGGGGTCGGTGATGCTGGCGTTGTGCGGCGTGATGTAGAGCCGCTCGGTCGACCAGAACGGATGATCGTCGGGCAGCGGCTCGGTTTCGAACACGTCGAGGGTCGCGGCGGCGATCTGGCCCGACGCCATGGCGGCAGACAGGTCCGCTTCGACCAGGTGCCCGCCGCGGCCCGCGTTGACGAGGCTCGCGCCGCGCGGCAGCTGCGCGAACAGCGGGGCACCGAGGATGCCGCGCGTCTCCGGCGTCAGCGGCAGCAGGCAGACCAGGATCTCGGACTTGGCGAGGAAGGCCGGCAACTGATCCGCCCCGAAAAAGCTCTCCACCTTCGGCACCGACTTGGCCGAACGGCTCCAGCCGCGCACCTGGAAGCCGAATTCGACCAGCTTCGCCGCGGCGGCGGCGCCCAACTCGCCCAGGCCCATGATCCCGATGGTGCGGTCCCACGGCGCGGGATAGGTGTGCGGCCGCCACGTCGCGCAGCTTTGCGCCGCCTCCAGTTCCCATACCTTGCGGTGATGGAACAGGCATTGCCAGAGCACGTATTCGACCATGCCCCGGGTCAGCTCCGGGTCCACCATGCGCACCAGCGGCACGTTCCGCGGCAGGTCGGGATCGGCCAGCAGCCGTTCGACGCCGGCGCCAAGGCCGAAGACGATCTTGACGCTCTTCATCGCCGGCCAGAGTCCCGGCGCGGCGCGCCAAACCAGGCAATACGGGATGTCCGAAACATCCTGCCCCGGCCGGTGCGGCTGGAAATGGATTTCCGGCGCGACCTCGGCAAAGGCTTCGGCCCACGACTCGGCGCGCTCCCCGGCGGCGGCGAACAGCAGCGTGCGGCTCATTGGTGGATCGCCTCCAGGTGCGTGACTTCCATGTGCAGCGCGGCGGCCAGCAGCGCCTTGGTATAGTCCGCCTGCGGCGCTTCGAAGATCTCCCTGGCGCCGCCTTTCTCCACCACCTTGCCGCCGCGCATCACGATGACGCGGTCGCTCATCGCCCGGATGACGCGCAGATCGTGGCTGATGAAGAAATAGGTGAAGCCGTGCTTGTTCTGCAGTTCGCGCAGCAGGTCGACCATCTGGGCCTGCACCGACATGTCGAGCGCGGAGGTCGGCTCGTCGAGCACGATCAGCTTGGGCTTCAGGATCAGGGCGCGCGCGATGGCGATGCGCTGTCGCTGCCCGCCGGAGAATTCGTGCGGATAGCGGTGGCGGGTCTCGGGATCGAGCCCGACCTCCGTCAGCGCGGCGACCACGGCCTCGTCCCGCTCCGCTGCGTCCGTCATCAGGCCGTGCACGTCGAGACCCTCGGCGATGATCTCGCCCACCGACAGGCGCGGCGACAGCGAGCCGTAGGGGTCCTGGAACACGATCTGCATCTGCCGGCGCACCGCGCGCAGCTCGCGGCGCTTCAGCGCCTCGATATGCCGGCCCATGAACAGGATCGGCCCCTCGGATTCGACCAGCCGCAGCAGGCCCAGTGCCAGCGTGGTCTTGCCCGACCCTGATTCGCCGACAATGCCGATGGTCTCGCCCTCGCGCACGTCGATGTCGACGCCGTCGACCGCTTTCACATGGCCGACGATGCGGCGGAACACCCCGGCCTTGATCGGGAACCAGACCTTGAAATCTTTCGCCGACATGATCTCCGCGCCGTTGGCTTTGACCTCGCCCTTGGGCTGCGGCTGGGCGGCCAGCAGGTGCCTGGTATAGGGGTGGCGCGGCGCCTGGAACAGCGCATCGGCTTCGCCGCGCTCGACGATCGCGCCGTTCTGCATCACGCAGACCTCGCGCGCCATCTTGCGCACCAGCGCCAAGTCGTGGCTGATGAGGAGGATGGCCATGCCGATGCTCGCCTGCAGCTCGGTGAGCAGCTTCAGCAACTGGGCCTGCACCGTGACGTCGACAGCGGTGGTCGGCTCATCCGCGATCAGCAGGTCGGGCTTGTTGGCGAGCGCCATGGCGATCATCACGCGCTGGCGCTGCCCGCCGGACAGCTCGTGCGGGAAGGCGCTCATGCGCTTCTCCGCGTCGCGGATCTCCACCACCCGCAGCAGCTCCAGCGCCTCCTTGCGCGCGGCCGCGCGCGAGAGGTCGCGATGCAGGGTCAGGGTCTCGACGAGCTGCCGCTCGATCCGGTGCAGCGGATTGAGCGACGTCATCGGCTCCTGGAAGATCATGGCGATACGCCCGCCGCGCACCTTGCGCAGCTCCTCGGGCGTGGCGGCCATCAGGTCCTCGCCTTTGAACAGGATGCGCCCGGACGGATGGCGCGCCAGCGGATAGGGCAGCAGTTTCAGGATCGAGAGCGCGGTCACCGACTTGCCCGAGCCCGATTCGCCGACCAGGGCCAGGGTCTCACCGCGCTCGATCGAGAAACCGACGTTCTCCACCACGATCCGCTCGCGGAACGCGATGCTGAGGTTCTCCACCTGCAGCAGGGGCGCCGCGTCGGACTTCATACGGTCGTCTTCCGGGGATCGAATGCGTCGCGGATGCCCTCGCCGATGAAGATCAGCAGCACCAGCAGGCCGCCGACCACGAAGAACCCCGTGAACCCCAGCCACGGCGCCTGCAGGTTCTGCTTGCCCTGCTGCAGCAGCTCGCCGAGCGAGGGCGAGCCGGGAGGCAGGCCGAGGCTGAGGAAGTCGAGCGCGGTCAGCGTGGTCACGGAGCCGCTCAGGGTGAACGGCAGGAACGAGAGGGTCGCGACCAGGGCATTGGGCAGGATGTGCCGTGCCATGATGCGCCAGTCGCCCATGCCCATCGCGCGGGCGGCGCGCACGTACTCGAAGTTGCGCGCGCGCAGGAACTCCGCGCGCACGTAGGGAACCGGCCAGGTCCAGCTCACCAGCAGCATGATCCCGAGCAGGGGCCAGAAGCCAGGCTCGATGACGCTGGAGAGGATGATGAGGACGAAGAGGAACGGCATGCCGCCCCAGATCTCCAGGAACCGCTGGGCCGAGAGGTCGACCCAGCCGCCATAGAAGCCCTGCACCGCGCCGGCCAGCACGCCGATGGCCGTGCTGGCGATGGTCAGGATCAGCCCGAACAGCACCGAGATGCGGAACCCGTAGATGACGCGCGCCATCACGTCGCGGGCCTGGTCGTCGGTGCCGAGCCAGTTGATGCCGTCCGGCGGCGTCGGCGCGGGACCGGGCAGGTTCGTGATGACCGTGTTGTAGCTGAAGGGGATCACGGGCCACAACGTCCAGCCCTTGGCATCGATCAGCTGCTGCACGTAGGGATCGCGGTAGTCGGCCTCCGTGGCGAAAGTGCCGCCGAAGGCCGTCTCGGGATAGGCCTTGAAGATCGGCGCATAGAAGCCGCCGTCGAAGTAGACCAGGATCGGCTGGTCGTTCGCGATGAACTCGGCGGAGAGCGTGACCGTGAACAGCACCAGGAAGACGATCAGCGACCAGAAGCTGCGCTTGCGGTTGCGGAACACCAGCCAGCGCCGCATGGTCAGCGGCCGCACCTGCATCCCGAACAGGCGCGGCTGCGCGGGAGCCTTGCCGGCCGCGATATCGGTCATGCCGCCCGCCCCTCGAAATCGATTCGGGGATCGACGAACATGTACGTGATGTCGTTGACCAGCTGGGTGAGCAGCCCGATCAGGGTATAGATGTAGAGCGTGCCGAACATGACCGGATAGTCGCGGTTGAGCGTGGCCTCGTAGCCGAGCAGGCCAAGCCCGTCGAGCGAGAAGATGATCTCGACCAGCAGCGCGCCGGTGAACAGGATGCCGATGAAGGCGCCGGGAATGCCCGCGATCACGATCAGCATGGCGTTGCGGAACACGTGTCCATAGAGCACGCGCCGTTCGGTCAGGCCCTTGGCGCGCGCGGTGGTAACGTATTGCTGGTTGATCTGGTCGAGGAAGGAGTTCTTGGTGAGCATGGTCAGCCCCGCGAACGCGCCGACCAGCAGCGCGACGGTGGGCAGCACCAGGTGCCAGGCGTAATCCAGCACCTGCTGCCACCAGGGGAAGCTGGCGGCATCCGGCGATCTCAGGCCTTGCAGCGGGAACCACTGGAGATAGCTGCCGCCGGCGAACACCACGATCAGCAGGATCGCGAACAGATAGCCGGGGATGGCGGTGCCGACGACGATCACGGTGCTGGTCCACACGTCGAACGGCGTGCCGTCCCGCACCGCCTTGGCGATGCCGAGGGGGATCGAAATCAAATAGACGATGAGCGTGGTCCATAGCCCGAGCGAGACCGAGACCGGCAGCTTCTCGAGGATGAGGTCGACGACCGGGCGGCCCTTGAAGAAGCTGTTGCCGAAATTGAAGGTCGCATAGTCCTTGATCATCAGCCAGAAGCGCTCGCCGGCCGGCTTGTCGAAGCCGTACATCTTCTCGATGCGCTTCACCAGCTCAGGGTCGAGGCCGCGCGCGCCGCGATATTTCGAAACCTCGCGCGAGCTGCCGACGTTCTGGTTCTGCGAGCCGATCAGCTCCGACTGCCCGCCGGTGATCGCGCTGGTCGCCGATTTCGCCGTGCCCTTGATCTGCGCCAGCGTCTGCTCGACCGGCCCGCCCGGCGCGAACTGCACGATCGCGAAATTGAGCACCATGATCCCGAACAGGGTCGGGACGATCAGCAGCAGGCGGCGGATGATGTAGGCGATCATG
>DASSBF010000086.1:0-59054 GCA_035699005.1 Dongiaceae bacterium | reverse complement strand
GCAGACACCCATGTAACAATGTGGGTGCGCGGATGCGACCTGCAAGCGCCGTACAGAGGGCATTAACCAGAAAAGCTTCGCGTCCCGCCGAGTGTTATCCCGGAAAGCCTCAAAGTATCCGTCTAGATGTAATACGCCTTGAGCGGCTCGAAGCCGTTGAAATTCACGGCCGAATAAGTGGTCGTGTAGGCGCCGGTCGAAAAGATGCGGACACGGTCGCCGATCCTGAGATCGCGCGGCATGCGGTAGCCGGCCTTGTCGTAGAGGATGTCGGCGGAATCGCAGGTCGGGCCCGCCAGTACCACCGGTCCCTCCTCCGCACTCATCTCCCGCACGGGGCGGATGCGATAGCGGATGCCCTCGCCCTCCACCTCGGCCAGGCCGCCGAACCGGCCGATGTCGAGATAGACCCAGCGCCGGTCCTCGCCATAGCTCTTGGTGGAGATCAGCACGACCTCCGCCTCCAGCACGCCCGCATCGCCGACCATGTAGCGGCCGGGCTCCACGATCATGCGCGGCAGATCGTTGCCGAAATGCTTGGTCATGGCGTTCATGATGGCCGTGCCGTAGGCGCCGATCGCCTCGACCCGCGCGTTGTAGTGCGCCGGGAAGCCGCCGCCGAGGTCGATCATCCTGAGATCGATGCCGGCCTTCGCGACCTGGCGGAACACCTTCCTCGCCGATGCGACCGCGGCATCCCACTGGCCCGGCTGCATCTGCTGCGATCCGACGTGGAACGAGACGCCGTAGGGGTCGAGGCCAAGCGCGCGCGCCTGGACCAGCAGGTCGGCGGCCATCTTCGGGGCGCAACCGAACTTGCGATTGAGCGGCCAGAGCGCCCCTTCGCCGTCGATCAGGATACGGCAGAACACCTGCGCGCCGGGCGCCGCCGAGGCGATCTTCTCCAGCTCGGCGCGGCTGTCGAAGGCATAGAGGCGAACGCCGCGGGCATGGGCCCAGGCAATGTCCGACTGCTTCTTGATGGTGTTGCCGAAGGAGATCCGCTCCGGCGCGACGCCGAGCGAGAGCACCTGAGCGATCTCGCCGGCGGAGGCGGTATCGAAGCTGGCGCCGAGCTCGGCCAGGCGCGAGAGCACTTCCTGCGCCGGGTTGGCCTTGACGGCATAGAACACCTCGGCGAGCGGCAGCGCACTGCTCAGCGCGCGGTACTTGTCCGCGACCACGTCCAGGTCGACCACCAGGCACGGGGTGGCGGGACGTCGCTCATCCAGGAATCGCTCGACCTTGTCGGACATCTTCTTCGTTTCCTCCGTGGCCGCCACCCCGAGCGGCCATAGGGCATTCGCCAAAACAGAAAACGCCGCAGAGGGTGCTGCAGCCCGACCTTGACCCAGTCGGCGGTGCGCCCCTTGCGGCGATTGCCGTGTTGGCTTGCCTAAGAATATGGCGACGGAGGTTTAGAATTTGTCACCAAACTGGGGCAGCGCTGCAGAATTTTTGAGTCCACGCCAGCCAGCAAACGGCAGCGCGTTGCGACGCCGCGAAGCCGGTCAGGCAGCCCCGTTCTTGCGGCGCCACCAGCGCCCCTCCTTGTGGTCTCGCGATGCCGCCTCTCCGGCCGCGATGACGTCGATGGATCTGGCGAGCGCTCCATTGATGCCGGCTTCCACAGCGGCCGCCGGCGTGCGGTAGTGATGGCTCCAGTTCCTCTCGATATCGCGTGTCCGCCGTGTCGTCTCCATCATGGCGTTGCGCCGAACCAGATACTCCGCGCCGAGCGACTTGTAGTGCAGCAGGAGCATCCTGTCCCGCTTCGGGTAGACGACGCGCCCGGTGGGTTTGGCTTCATGGCCGCCGGGCCCGAAGTTGGTCTCATCCACCGCGCCTGGATCGAACAGGCGCAGCTTGCTCATCATGCGATGCGGCACACCCCGACGCACGGTGCATGTCAGGGATTCGCCGGATGCCGGAAACCGCTCGGATACCATCTCGTATCCGAGCGCCGGAATGCAGGTGACGCCGCGTCTGCGGCAGCGCCGCAGATAGCCCAGGAAGTCGGGATGGTACAGGAACTCGTCGATATCGGCGACGATGACCCAGTCTGCGGTCCCGCGGCTATCCTTCCAGCAGCTGTTGTGCAGCGCCTGGAGCGTCGCGACCATGGAATCGGGATACGGCCACGGAACCCTGCGGATCTCGACCTTGGGCATCTTCCGCAGCAGTTCGACCGATCCGTCGGTCGAATCGCTGTCGTAGATGACAAAGCGCTCGACCCACGGCGCATAGTGCCGGTACATGAACGGGAGCATCAGCTCCTCGTTCCATGCCGGCGCATAGTAGTGGATGCGGGGACGGCGCCGCCAGAAGAGCACGGGCGCTAGTCCTTGGCCTGCTCGATTGGCTCGATGAGCTCCCTGAGCGGATAGCCGGCGAATTTCTTGGTTTCCGCCATGATGACGTTGGTCGTGACGGAGGCGATGTTCGGCTCCTCCTCGATCAGGCTGTGATGCAGCTCGACATAGTCGCCGACCGAGCGGCAGACGAAATGGACGATGTAGTCGAAGTTGCCCGAGATCTGGTAGCAGGCGATCGCCTGCGGGGTGCGCTCGATCAGGCGCTCGAACGCGCCCTGCTGCGTGCGCCCGTGCTTGTGCAGGGTGACGAAGGACAGGATCTCCACATAGTCGATCAGCTTGGCGAGGTCGATATCGGCGCGATAGCCCTGGATCACCTTGCTGCGATCGAGCGCGCGGTGCCGGGAATGGCAGGGGCTGGCCGAGAGCCCGGCCTTGGCCGCCAGCTCCAGGTTGCTCATGCGGCCCTGCTCCTGGAGCGCGCTCAGGATCTTGAGGTCGATCCGGTCGATCTTGTGCGATTTCCGCGTGGCCATGCCTACCCCCAGCCGGCCCTTGCCCGCGGGCCAAACCGGGCGATGGTTAGGCACAATGAGGCTGGATCGCAAGGGCTCCGGTCGCCGCCGCCGGCAGCCGCAGCGCTTTCCAACGCCGATATGGGCTGTTATCTAGGCCGCGACGCACTCCAGCCGCCAGGTGTCCCGATGGATCTCAAGGCCCATATCCGCCATGTCCCGAATTTCCCCAAGCCGGGCATCCTGTTCTACGACATCTCGACCCTGCTGGCGCATGGTCCAGCCTGGAAGGAGACGGTCAATCGCCTGGTCACCGCCGTTACGCCGCTGGAGCCGGACCTGCTGGTCGGCATCGAATCGCGCGGCTTCCTGGTGGCGGCGCCGCTCTCCTATCTGATGGGCTGCGGCTTCGTGATGGTGCGCAAGCGCGGCAAGCTGCCGGGCGACGTGATCCAGCATCACTACGACCTCGAATACGGCACCGACACCGTCGAGATCCAGGCCGACGCCATCAGGAAAGGGCAGCGCGTGGTGGTGCTGGACGACCTGCTGGCGACCGGCGGAACGCTGCAGGCCGCCATCACCCTGCTGCGCAAGGTGGGCGCCAATGTCGTGGGCGCTGCCTGCATCATCGAGCTTGCGTTCCTCGCCGGCCGGGCGAAGCTCGACGTTCCGTTCCGGTCAATGATCTCATACGATGCCTGACAACATGCGCTGACGATCAGGAACGCTTCACCGCCAAGCGCTCACGTCTCGATACCATCATCCTTGGTCCGGACCGGCTCGTCTTCATCGCCTCCCGGATGCAGTCGCCGGATGATGATGTCGCCATTCGGCAGCACTTCGGGCGCGGCATAACGAGGCACGGTACTGATGAGCAGATCGAGCGCCTTCATCATCTTGGTCAGCGCTTCGCCGGCAAGCCGCTCCGCCTCCGCCTTGTTGTCCTGAAGCGAATCCGCGGCGGCTACGCCAACCGGAGCGATCAGCAGACCCAGCGCCAGAAGCGGCAAAAGATGCGTGCGCATCGCAGCCTCCCTCTCATCGAACGGCCTCCATCCTGGCCCGATCAGTGCCGTAAAGCCAGCCTTCCGTGGCCGCCCTGCCATCACAAAATCGAGGCTCGCCGTACACGGGGGCAGCTTGACACGATTTTGTCGATCGTTCTTCTAATGGCCGGCACCAGCGGGGAGTTGAAGCGATGGCGAGCGATTCCAGGCACCCCTTTGTCCTGGACCGGGATGGGTTCGATGCGCTCGGGAGCGAGACGGTCAGATTGCTGGGCGCCTATCTCCGGGCCCTGCCCGGCGAACCCGTCGACCGAGCGGTGCCGCCGGACGTGCGCCGGCGGTTGATGTCGCTGCCATTGCCGGAGCATGGCCAGTCGCCGGAGGAAATCCTGGAATTCCTGCGCCGCGAGATCATGCCCTGGCCGCTCGCGACCGGCCATAGGCGGTCCTATGGCTGGGTCAACTCGCCGCCCGCGCCGATTTCGCTGCTGGCCGATGCGGTCGCAAGCACGATGGATTGCGGTCTCGATGGCTTCGATCATTCCGCGATTTTCCTGATGGCAAGCCTCGGGCGCTGGATCATGGAGCTGGTGGGCTTTCCGGCCGAGGGGAGCCTCTGCCTGCTGCTGAGCGGCGGGTCGTCCGCGACGCTCAATGCGCTGACCGCGGCACGCCATCGGGCCGCGGCGCTCGACGGCTGGAACATGCGCGCCGAAGGGCTGCAAAGCGGGCGCAAGCGCCTCATCCTCTACAGCAGCGCGGAGAGCCATTCGTCGATCCAGAAATGCGCCGAGCAGCTCGGGATCGGGACCGACAACCTGCGGGCGATCGAGGCCGACCACGACTTTCGCATGAAGCCTGCGGCGCTGCGCACTGCCATCGAGGCAGACCTGGCCGCGGGTCACCTGCCGTTCGCGATCGTAGCCTGCGGCGGGGCGACCAACACGGGGGCGATCGATCCGCTCGACGAGATCGCGGACCTCGCTGCGGCTTTCGACATCTGGCTGCATGTCGATGGCGCGTTCGGCGCCTGGGCGGCGCTCGATCCGGACTACCGCGACCGGTTCCGCGCCTTCTCCCGCGTCGATTCGATCACGCTCAACCCGCACAAGTGGCTGCAGGTGCCGATCGATTGCGGCGCCCTGCTGACCCGCCATCCCGAAGCACATCGTTCGGCCTATTCCCTGACGCCGGATTATCTGGATGCCGGACACGGCGAGGCGCCCTGGCCCTACGAGCACATGTTCCAGCTCACCTATGGCAACCGGGCGCTCAAGGTGTGGGCGGCGATCGCGCGCCTGGGCCGCGGCGGCGTCGCCGAGCTGGTGACCCGCTGCAATGCTCTCGCCGGATTGCTGGAGCGCCGGGTGCGTGCGCTGCCCGATCTCGAGCTGCTCGCGCCGGCCTCGCTCTCGGTGGTGAATTTCCGCTATCGGCCGGGCGGCCGGACGCTGGATGAGCGGGCGCTCGATGATCTGAACCAGCGGATCTCCGAGGCTGTCAGCGCCAGCGGCGAGGCGCATGTTCCGACCACGCGCGTCCATGGCCGCACGTCCCTGCGGGCGTGCTTCCTGCACTACGAGAACGACGAGAGCGATGTCGAGCACCTGGTCGCGCTCGTGCGCCGCATCGGAAGCAAGATCGCTGGCTGTTAGCGGCTCAAGAAATCATCGTCGTCGTCATGGCCTGTTAAATAAAATGATCATTTAGATTAATATCTTGACCATCGCGCAAAGGCGCATATGATCACGAAATTCTTTCGCCGCCGCCGGCTCCCAGCGCCATAAGATGGCACAAAAAGGGCGTCCCAGGAGTTCGGGTGGAGGCTCAATCCCAGAGTGTGAGAGGTGAGGCAGATGCGCACGATCAACCATTTCGTCGGCGGCAAGGAAGTCGCCGGCAAGAGCGGTCGCTTTGGCGACGTGTTCAACCCGGCGACCGGCGAGGTTCAGGCCAAGGTGGCGCTGGCCAGCAAGGCCGAAGTCGACGAGGCCGTGAAGATCGCCGCGGCGGCCTTTCCGAAATGGTCGGCGACCCCGCCTCTCATCCGGGCGCGCGTCATGTTCCGCTTCAAGCAACTGGTCGAGGAGAACGCCGACAAGCTGGCCGCAGCCATTACGTCCGAACACGGCAAGGTGCTGTCGGATTCCCGCGGCTCGGTCACGCGCGGGCTCGAGGTGGTGGAGTTCGCCACCGGCATTCCTCACCTGCTGAAGGCCGATTACTGCGAGAACGTCGGCACCAACGTCGATGCCTATTCGATCCGCCAGCCGCTCGGCGTCGTAGCCGGCATCACGCCGTTCAATTTCCCCGCCATGGTGCCGATGTGGATGTTCCCCATCGCCCTCGCCTGCGGCAACACCTTCATCCTGAAGGTCTCGGAGCGCGACCCGACCTGCGCGAACATGATGGCTGAGTTGATGAAGACGGCCGGCCTGCCGGATGGCGCGCTGAACGTCGTGCACGGCGACAAGGAAGCGGTCGACGCGATCCTCGCCAACCCCGATGTCCAGGCGGTGAGTTTTGTCGGGTCGACGCCGATCGCCGAATACATCTATCACACGGGTACTGCCCACAATAAGCGCGTGCAGGCCCTGGGCGGCGCCAAGAACCACATGGTCGTCATGCCCGACGCCGACATGAACCAGGCGACGGACGCGCTGATGGGCGCCGGCTACGGCTCCGCCGGCGAGCGCTGCATGGCGATCTCGGTCGCGGTTGCGGTCGGCGACAAGGTCGGCGACACGCTGATCGAGAAGCTGGCACCGCGGGTGCGCGGTCTCAAGGTCGCGCCGGGCACCGATCCCGAAGCCGAAATGGGACCGCTGGTCACCAGGCAGCACTACGAGAAGGTGAAGGGCTATGTCGACCTCGGCGTGCAGGAAGGCGCCAAGCTGGTGGTCGATGGCCGCGGTCTGAAACTGCAGGGCTACGAGAACGGTCATTTCATCGGCGGCTGCCTGTTCGACCGCGTCCAACCGGAAATGCGCATCTACAAGGAAGAGATTTTCGGTCCAGTCCTCTCGGTCGTGCGCGTGCCCGACTACAACAGCGCCGTCAAGCTGGTGAACGACCACGAATACGGCAACGGCACGGCGATCTTCACCCGCGACGGCGACGCCGCACGCGACTTCGCCTCCAAGATCAAGGTCGGCATGGTCGGCATCAACGTGCCGATTCCGGTGCCCATGGCCTTCAACAGCTTCGGCGGCTGGAAGCGCTCCCTGTTCGGCGATCATCACATGCACGGGGCGGAAGGCGTGCGGTTCTACACCAAGCTGAAGGCCGTCACCTCGCGCTGGCCGGCCGGAATCCGCGCCGGCGCCGAGTTCGTGATGCCGACCATGCGCTGACGAAGTCAGCGCAGAAGTCAGGAATCAGATATCAGTGATCAGAAGGATGGCCTGCGCCATCTTGCAACCTCCTTCTGATACCTGATACCTGACTACTGATGCCTACCCTCTCTCGTCGTTCCTTCCTGACAGCAGCAAGCTCCACTGCCCTCCTCCACGCCTATCCGCGCGAGGCTCGGGCGGCGGCCAAGGAGCTCACGATCGCGACCTGGGGCGGGAGCGAGATCAAGGACTTGACGGCGGCGTTCGCGAAACCGTTCAGCAACGAGAGCGGTATCCGGGTGCTGTTCGACGGCGCGGGGCCCTCGGAAGGCAAGATCAAGGCGATGGTCGACCAGAGTCAGGTCGATTGGGATCTCTGCGATGTCGATGGCTATGTCGCGGTGCGGCTTGCCAATGCCGGCGTCCTTTCGATCATCGACTACAAGAAGGTGGCGCGCGACCAGGTGATGGCGCCGTTCGCGCTCGAGCACGCAATCGCGGGCTATACCTATTCCTTCGTGCTGGCCTACCGTGCCGCCGCCTTCCCCCAGCATCCGCCCCTGAGTTGGAAGGACTTCTTCGACCGGCGCGCCTTCCCCGGCAAGCGCGCCGTCTGGCGCTGGATGATCGGCGGGTTCGAAGCCGCGGCGATGGCCGCGGGCGCTCCCCGCGACAAGCTCTATCCGCTCGACATCGAGGCCGTGGTGGCGAAGCTCGCCACCCTCGGCGAGGACCTGACCGTGTGGGAGAGCGGCGATCATGTCCGGCAGATGCTGCTGGACGGCACCATCAACATGGCCTGCATGTGGCACAGCCGGGCAGCGCAGCTCGGCGCGGAAAGCAAGGGCGCCGTGGCCTGGAGCTTCGGCGAGGGCCTGCTGTGCCCCGGCATGTGGGTGGTGCCGAAGAAGAACCCGGGCGGCAATTCGGCCTTCGACCTGCTGGCGGCGATGCAGCAGCCCAAGCGCCAGATCGAGCTCACGCGCCTGCGCAGCCTCGGCCCCTCCAACCCGGCCGCCACAGCCGCGATGCCCGACTCCCTCCGCCCAATCGACCCGACCCAGCCGCAGAATCTGGCTCAGCAGGCGATCGTCAGCAGCACATGGTGGGCGGAAAACTACGACAAGGCGCGGCTCAAGTTCCAGGATCAGCTGGAGCGCCTCTAGACCAGCGCCCCGCGGCTTGCGGCAGGTTGGCGCATTGCGGGATCGGGAGCGTAGACTTACGTGTGTCCTGCCTTGTTCAGGGTTTTTGGGCCATGACCGCATCGTCGATCGGCAGCACAGGTGCGCTTGAGACCTTCTGGCGGGGGCTGCGCCGGCTATGCCCGCGCTGCGGGCAAGGGAACATGTTCTCGGGCTATCTTTCGGTGCGCGAGGCATGCGAGGCCTGCAAGATGCCGTTCGAGCCGCTCCGATCCGACGACGTGCCGCCCTATTTCACCCTGCTGATCGTGGGTCATGTGGTCGTTGGTCTCTACCTGCTGCTGTGGCCGCTCATCCCCCTACCCGAGTGGGGGCAGGCCTTGATCTGGTGCAGTTTGACCCTGGTGCTGAGTCTCGTCCTGCTGCCCTTCGTGAAGGGCGGGGTGATGGCGGTTATTTTCAGGACCAAGGCCAAGGGCTAGCGGTCAGGTATCAGGTATCAGGTATCAGGAATCAGAAGATTGCCAGACCGTGGTTCACAGGCCACTATCTGACCTCTGATTCCTGACCTCTGATTCCTGAATCATGCGCCTCCTGGTCTTCCAGCACATTGCGATCGAGCATCCCGGCGTATTCCGCGAGTTCCTGAAAGCCGATGGCATCCGCGGGGATGCGGTCGAACTGGACGAGGGACAGCCGATTCCGGATCTGCGGGCCTATGATGCGCTCTGGGTCATGGGCGGGCCGATGGATGTCTGGGATGTCGAGGACAATCCGTGGCTGATCCCGGAGAAGCGGGCCATCCGCCAATGGGTGCGGGACTTGCGCCGGCCGTTCCTCGGCATCTGCCTCGGCCACCAGTTGCTCGCCGATTCGACCGGCGGCACTTGCGGACCGCAGCGCCCGCCGGAAGTCGGAATCATGGATGTCTCGCTGACCGAGGAGGGCAAGCGCGATCCGGTCTTTGCACGTCAGCCGGCAGTTGCCAAGGCCCTGCAATGGCACGGCGTTCGGGTGGCGCAGCCGCCGGAGGATGCGGTGGTGCTGGCCTCCTCCCCTGCCTGCCGCGTGCAGGCCATGCGCGTCGGCGATCG
Organism: Dongiaceae bacterium; assembly: GCA_035699005.1. GTDB lineage: Bacteria > Pseudomonadota > Alphaproteobacteria > Dongiales > Dongiaceae > Dongia_A. Next base: position 49,640 of record DASSBF010000086.1, on the reverse strand, counting down.
GGCGTGGAGCGCGCAGTACCATGTCGAGTTGGAGGACAGCACCATCCCAGCCTGGGGCTGCGTGCCGGAATATGCCGCCTCGCTGGAGCGCACGCATGGTGTTGGCGCGCTGCAGCGCATGGCGGATGAAGCCGGGCCGCTGATGCCGACGTTCAAGGATTGCGCTCGCCGGCTCTATCAGGATTTCATGAAGGCCGCGAGCGCAATGGCGGTAGCACGCTGAGGCCTATTCTTTCTTTGCCTCGAAGATCGCGTACCATTTGCGCACCGGCTCGACCGTTTCCCAGGTGCCTTCGAAGCCTGCGGGAATGACGAACGCATCGCCGGCCTTGAACTCCTGCCGCTGGCCATCGCCGCCGGTCAGGACGACCCGGCCGGACAGAATCCCGCAGAACTCGTTCTCCGCATAGGAAACCCGCCACTTGCCGGGCGAGCTCTCCCAGATGCCGGAGAAGAACTGCCCAGTCCCGTCGCTGAAATAGTTCTGCAGGCGCGTAGCGGGATCACCGGACACGACATCGCCCGGCTTGCCGGCCTCGACCGGCGGCGGGTTGGCGCCGAAGCGCACGAGTTGCAGAGCTGCCATGCGCAAACTCCCTCTTGCTGGAACAAATCGTTACCGGCTGCATAGCACAGGGGCCATTCGAAGTGGTATGTCACGGTTGCGGATTGTCGCTCGTCCATGAGAGCGACGAGCCGAGTTCGGTAGCCGACATCCGAGCGTTCGGCAAATCTGGGATCGCATGAGAGACCAATCCACATCGACCGCCGCCACGCCGCCAGGGGGCGCCAGCTGGGCCGACCCGTTCAAGCACGGCCTGGCGCTCTACACCGTCATGCTCAATGTTGGCATCGGGCTGCACGCGCTCGATGTCTTCATCATCTCGACCGTGATGCCGCGGATCGTGCACGAACTGGGCGGCGCCGAATACTATACCTGGGCCACCATGCTGTACATGGTGGCGTCGATCATCGGCACCGCGGCCGGAAATCCCGTGCGGCAGATGCTCGGCAGCCGCATCGGCTACGCGGTGGCGGCGCTGGTGTTCGCGTCCGGATCGATCGGCTGCGCCCTCAGTCCGAGCATGTACACACTGCTGGTCGCCCGCGTGGTGCAGGGGCTGGGCGGCGGGACCATGATTGCACTTTCGATGAGTCTCATCAGCGAGCTGTATCCGCCATATCTGCGCAAGCGCGTCCTGGCGCTGGTGTCGGCGGCATGGGGTGTCGCCTCGCTGCTGGGGCCGGCGATCGGCGGAACCTTCGCCTATGCCGGCTGGTGGCGCGGCGCGTTCTGGATCAACGTGCCGATCGTGCTGTTGTTCGTGCTCGCCTGCGGGCGCCTGCCGAAGAAGAAGGCCGGCGCAGTTGCGATCCGGTTCCCCTATCTGCAACTTGGCACGATGACGGTTGCTGTCGCGGCCGTGGCGACCGCAAGCCAGGTTTCGCAACTTGCCGAGCAGATCGCCCTGCTGGCGCTGGCGGCCGGCGCCGTGGCGCTCGCCATGCGGTTCGATCGCACCAGCGAGAATCGGATGTTTCCCAGCCACCCGCTGTCATTGGCGCGGCCGATCGGAACCGCGAACTGGGTCATGGCGCTCTCGTCGGTCACCCACACCGTGATCGGCGCGTATCTTCCGCTCAGCATGCAGGTGCTGCACCACGTGTCGGACCGGGCGGCCGGCTATGCGGTGGCCACGCTCGCCTTTTCCTGGACCGTGGCCTCGATGACGACCTCGCACATCCATGGGCCGGCGGCGATGCGGAGTATCATCATCGGGCAGGGACTATGCCTGATCGGCCTCAGCGGCATGGCCCTGGCCATCACCGATCTGCCGTTCGCGGTGGTTGTTGCGCTGAACGCGGTGGTCGGTTTCGGCCTCGGCAGCTCCAACCTGCATGTGGTCGAAGCGGCCATGCGCCACGCCCCGCCCGGCGAGCAGACGACGACGGCAGGCGCCATTCCGACGATCCGCTCGCTGGGGATCGCATTCGGCTCGGCTGGCGCCGGCGTGGTTGCCAACAAGGCGGGGCTGACCGATGCGCTGGCCTACCAGGACGTGGCGCGCGCCACGCAATGGGTCTTGTCGGTGGGCGCGCTGGCGCCTCTTCTTGCGATGCTGTGCGCCCTGCGCTTCGTGCGCATGATCAACGCGCTGCCGAAGGCCGTCGCCGCCGACTAGACACTAGTGACCGCCTGCCGCCGCCTGCTTCTGCGGCAGTGACAGAATCTCGGCCATGGGCTGCTCGGGCGGGTGGTTGGGGAAGCGGACGATGACGCTGGTGCCCCGGCTCGGCTCGCTCTTGATGTCGATGGTGCCGCCATGCAGCTCGACGATGCCCTTGACGATCGGCAGGCCGAGGCCGGTGCCTTCGTATTTCCGCGTGAACTGGCTGTCGATCTGGCCGAACGGAGCGAGGGCGACGTGCATGTCCTTCGCGTCGATGCCGATGCCGGTATCGCTTACCACGAATTCGACGCCATCGTCCCACGGGCAGCTCGCCAGCGTGACGGTGCCGCTTTCCGGCGTGAACTTCACGGCGTTCGAAAGCAGGTTGATGAGGACCTGCTTCACCGCGCGCTTGTCGGCATTCAGCACCACCGGCCGCTCCGGCAGGTCGATCCTCATGGTGAGGCCGTGCTCCACGGTGCGCGGTCGGATCAGGCGCGCGACGCTGTGCGCGATCTCGTTGCAGTCGACTTCTTCCATGCGAAGCTGGAAACGCCCGGCCTCGATCTTCGACAGATCGAGAATGTCGTTGATGAGACTGAGCAGATGCTCGCCGCTGTTGCGGATGTCGCGTACATAGGAAACGTAGCGCTCGTTCCCCAAGGGACCGAACAGCTCCCGCTCCACCACCTCGGAGAAGCCGATGATGGCGTTCAAGGGCGTGCGCAGCTCGTGGCTGACGTTGGCCAGGAACTCGGATTTCGAGCGGTTGGCGATGACTGCCTGCTCCCAGGCCTTCACCAGTTCGTCCTCATGCTGCTTCTGCGCGGTGAGGTCGCTGCAGATCGCCATGTAGCCTTCGTCGCCGATCGGCATGCGGCGGACCGACAGCAGGCGCCCATCGCTGCGGCGATAGAGCCAGCGCCCCGACGGCTCGAATGCCTTCGGGTCGCCAACGAGCTTTCCCAGATCGTCGGTCTCGAGCTGTTGCGCCCGGCCGCTCCGGTTGAGTTCGTCCAGCATCTCGTCCATGCGCACGCCGGAGCGCAGGAAGCTTTCCGGGAACTGCCACATCTGCATGTAGGCGCGGTTCCAGTGCTGCAGCCGGCGGTCCCGGTCGAACACCGCAAGGCCGTCCTCGATCGACTGGATGGTGGCGCCCAGCATCTGCGCCGACTGGCGCAGCGCATCGTTGCGGGCCTCGATCACCTTGACCTGCTCGCGCGTCAATCTCCGGATGGCGACGATCTGCCAAAGGACGAACAGGCCGATCGCGCCCAGTATGATGAAGGCCAGCAGCGCTCCGGGTGCCAGCGTTGCCATCAGCGCGCGGCCGGGCGCGGCGGGCGCCCAGGTCAATTCTCCAAGAGCGCGTCCATCCTCTCCGGCGATCTGTATGTCCTCCGTGCGCGCCGCGGCGGATTCGCCGGGCACGGCGGCCGCGCCCTCGAACGACGGCTGCGGCTGCGACGGTGGCAGAATGCGCGGCTGGGCAATGCCATAGATGGTGCCGATCTGCTCCAGATACTCGGGCGTCAACGACCGCAGCATGACAAGCACCGAAACGCCGGAGCGCTTTGCCAGGAGTTCCGGCTTCTCATACGGCGTCAGGCCCGATGCGCCGGCGATCGCGACGGTGCCCTTGTAGGCAAGATATCCGGCTTGCGGCTTGGGCCCGGCCGCCGGATCGCCGGTGGCGGCGCGGGCGGCGTCGGCGAGCCGGCTCAGGCCGCCTTGGAATTCCACGTCGGCGGGATCCAGCATCTCGCCCTGCCATTTGGCGAACAGAAGCTTGCCGTCGGGACCCAGCAGGAGAACGCCATCGACCGCCTTGTCGGGGCCGAGCACCGTGGTCTGTGCAAAGGTCGAATCAGCCCATTCGGGATTGTACCGGACATGGACGTTCTCGAACGCTTCGTCCCACCACGAATAATCGAGGGCCACGGTCGAGGCTGCGGCGCGCAGGTTCTCGAGCACGAGCTTGGTTCGCGCCGAGGCATCTTCCGCATATTGCCGGTCGACTGCGCGTGCGCTGAACCAGAGCATGATGCCGATGGTCGCGGCCATAGCCAGGATCAGCCCGACGATCGGCAGGATGGTCGCCCGCGCCGGCCGCAGAACCGATCCTCTGCGATCCGCTGGATAAACCGTCGGTACTGCGTGCTGCGGACGAATCGTCACGGGCACACCAACCAACGTCTCCGGCGGGGTATTGGCTGCGGAACCATCCTAGAGGCTTCCCGACCTTGAAGCGGATGCAGGTGTGCCACGAATTGTGGTGAACATTGGTGCCGAAATGGTTAACCAGACCTAAGGAATGCGCCGTTGCAGGCGCGCCACGGTGCAGCGCGGAACCGGAAACAGTGCAATTCCATGATATCTATATCATTGATTAATAATATGAAAATCGTTTCACCAAAGAACGCCGACCGACCTTGACATTTCGCAAGCGCAGCATCATATTTCGCATTGCGGCAACCGGATATCTCCCCTGACTTTCCGTTGCCGCATCGCCCTTATGGGCGTTTCCTCCCAGAACTTGGGCCGTGCTTTGGCACGGCCCATTTTTTTGGACGGCGCCGTCTCTAGCCCGGCAGAGGGCCGTTGCCTGGTCCGAGCTCCCGCTGCATCAGGACCGTGTCGACCCAGCGGCCGTGCTTGAAGCCGATGGCGGTGAATGTCCCGACCAGCTCGAATCCGCAGACCCGGTGCAGGGCGATCGATGCCTGGTTGCCGGAATCGCCGATGACAGCGATCATCTGGCGCTTGCCGAGATCCGTGCAGGTATCGATCAAGCCGTGCAGCAAAGCCCGCCCGACCCCTCGCCGGGCGGCCTGTGGTGCCACATAGACGGAATCCTCGACCGCGAACCGATAGGCACTGCGCGCCCGATAGGCGGCGGCGTAGGCATAGCCGAGCACGGCCCCATCTGCGCCGTCCGTTGCGCACAGATATGGCAGGCCGGCATCCGCAATCGCATGCCAGCGGCGCGTCAGTTCCGCCGCATCCGGCGGCGCCTCCTCGAATGACGCGAGGCCGTGGAGGACATGGTAGGCATAGATCCGCTGGATCGCATCCAGGTCGGCGGCCTCGACCCCGCGGACGGACACGTTCGCGAGAGGAGCGCCCATCGCCGGCGGTCTCATCCCGCTCGGGCGAGCTGCAGAGCCGCCTTGCTCAGCCGCTCGATCAGCGCCGTGAGAACATCCGCCACTGCTCCGAAACCCGGCGATGGCTCCAACGTCGCCTCGTTCATGTAGAGCGCGCGGTTGATTTCGATCTGAAGGACATGAACGCCCTGCGCCGGCCTGCCGTACGCCTGCGCAACATAGCCGCCGGAATAGGGATTGTTGCGCCGGACCTTCCCGCCGCGCTCCGACAGCACCGTCTCGGCCGCGGCGGTCATCCGCTCCGCGCATGATGCGCCGAAGCAATCGCCCAGCACATAGTCGACATCGATGCGCTGGCGGCTGTGCAGCCCGTCCATCCAGGCGCCTGCGGACGGCATCGAATGGCAATCGAGCAGCACGCACAGGCCGAACTGTCGTTTGGTTGCCGCCACCAGATCGCCGAGCGCGCGATGATAGGGGCGATAGAACAACTGCAACCGCCGCTCGGCTTCCAGCAGCGGCAGCTTCGCGCGGTAGATCTCCTGCTCGTTCGCCGCAAGGCGCGGAATGACGCCGAGCCCGGCAAGGACGCGCGGCGAGGCGGCGTTCGCGGGCATGGCGAGACGCTCCGCGAACATGTCCTGGTCGAGCTCGGTGGGCTCGCGATTGGGATCGACGAACACCCGGGGAAACAGCGCAGAGAGCAGCGGCGCGCCAAGACCCGGCGCGGCCGCCACCAGACGATCGACCAGGCAATCCTCCGACTGCCGCAGCACAATCTCGGCAAGGCAGGACTGGCTCGCGAATTCCTCCGGATAGATCCGCCCACTGTGCGGCGAGGCCAGGACCAGCGGGCTCGATTGTTGCGCCGGGAGCACCAGATCCACCGGCCGGGCCGCGAGATCGGCCAGGCTGGCGCGGCGGGCGGCGCAATCGGCCAAGTCGGCATTTCGGGCGGCGGCACGGTCGTCCATGGCAGGGACATTTACTGGAAAGAATCCGCCCTGTCACGACGCCGGAATGTCGCCGGCATGCAGAATGCCCTTGGTCGCGACTCGGCTATCGGCGTCTAATCCGACGCCGTCGATCGCACACGCAGATTGCCGGACGCGGGGGCACGCAGCATGGCACGAATTCTGTTGGCGGAAGATGACGCGGAGATGCGGTCGTTCCTGGCGCATTGCCTGCGGCGCGCGGGACATGATGTGAGCGCCACGGAAGACGGCGAGAGCGCAGCCAGTCAACTGGAATGCCGCGATTTCGACCTGCTGCTGGCGGACGTGGTGATGCCCGGTATCGATGGCGTCGAGCTGGCGAAACGCGCGACCCGCATCGCACCGGAGCTCAAGATCGTCTTCATCACCGGCTTTGCGGCTGTTGCCCTCAACCAGGAATTCGGACCCGATGGCCGTCGGAATCCGGGCCTCTCCAAGCCGTTTCACCTCAACCGGCTTGTAAACGAAGTGCGCCAGATGCTGGCGGCATGACGGCTGCGCGCGCAGGCCAGAGGGTTGCCGGCTCCGACTGAAAGAAGGCCGCAAGCAGCCGAGGCCGGCCTGATCGGAATGGCGCTCGTGGCCTTGCATTCCCCTTATCGGGATGCTATTTGCCCCCGGTCTTGCGGGCTGGACACCCGGCTTGGTGTCCTGACCGGAATGACGGGCGGTTAGCTCAGCGGGAGAGCACTACGTTGACATCGTAGGGGTCACTGGTTCAATCCCAGTACCGCCCACCATCGCTTTTTCGGCGTCCGTGAGCGCCCACGCACGCGAAGACCGGTTCATCGCCACCAATTCAGCGAACTCGTCACCGCCGTTCATCCTGGATGGCGGCGGACAGCGCCGCATCCACGTCTTTGCTCGTGCTCAATGCGCGCGGCCTTTGCGAAGGAATGCAATCGTGGGCGTGGTCAGCGAGACGCTGTCTCGCCGTGCGCGATCGCGGAGCGTGCGCGATCTGTGCGCATCCGCTCTCGCGCAGCGGGCAATTGAATGACGGTGCCGTTCGTTGTACGCATTCCGACCGCTTGATTGTGGAGGAGACGCAGCATGGATCGCTTCACCGGCGGTTGCTTGTGCGGCAACGTCCGAATTGTGGCGTCGGGACTCCCGTACCGGGTCGGCCTTTGTCACTGTCTCGACTGCCGCAAGCATCATGGGGCGCTTTTTCACGCTTCCGCGGTGTTCCCTCAGGATGCGGTGACGATCGATGGCGAAACATGCGACTACGCCGGGCGGTTTTTCTGTCCCCGCTGCGGCTCGTCCGTTTTCTCACGCACCGCAGACGAAATCGAAGTGAACCTGGGATCCCTGAATGCCCCTGACCAACTGATGCCAACCTACGAACTCTGGACCGTCCGTCGCGAGTCCTGGTTGCCGCCGTTTCCGCTCACGAGACGATACGACCGCGATCGCGACGCCACGGGCCGCTTTGAGGAGTAGCTCGCACGAACGGTGCGAAGGTGCCGCCGCGAATGTTGCATGCTGCGCCGCGCGATCCATTCCAAAAATGAAGGCGCGTTGCAGTCGATGACCGATAAATCGAAAACCAGGAGCCCAAACGACCTTCTGCTGGCCACGGACCCCGACGCTGTATCAGTTCTCGATCCCGGATCGTCCGGGCAATTCCTTTTCACCTGCGATCATGCCAGCAACCGCGTGCCGGCGCCGCTGGGCGACATGGGCATGACCGCAGACCAGCTTTCCTCCCACATCGCGTGGGATCCGGGGGCCCTTCCGGTGGCGCTGGAGTTGGCATCCAGGTTCCAGTCGCCCTTGGTCTTCGGCTCCTACTCGCGGCTGGTGGTCGATCTCAACCGGCCGCCCGAATCGCCCGGCAGCATGCCGACCAGCAGCGCCGGAATTCCCGTCCCCGGCAACCTTGGCATCAGCGAGTCCCAACGGGCGCTGCAGCTAGAGATGCTTTTCCGGCCCTATCACGAAGCCATCGAGGGACTGCTCGCCGCGCGTCTGGCAGCGGGCCAACGGACTGCGCTGGTGGCAGTGCATTCCTTCACGCCCGACTACCCGGGCGAGGCCAGGCCGTGGCACGCCGGCATCGCTCACCGGCACGATGGCGGCCTGGGAACCGCGCTCGTCGCCGCCTTGCGGCGCCACGGGGATTTCCCGGTCGGAGACAACCTGCCCTTCCAGATCGACGATGATGAGGACGCCACGATTCCGTGGCACGGCGAACGGCGGGGATTGCCCAATGTCCTCATCGAGCTGAGGCAGGACACCGTGGCGACCAGGGCTGATCGCGCGCTCTGGGTGGAACGCCTCCATGCCACGCTCCAGGTTGCGATCGCGGCTGTTCGTTAGCACCCCCGGCCGCGGCCGGATCAGGCGATCAGCGGAATCATCTGGTCCAAAAGGCGGCCGTCGGCGGCGAGGTCCAGGAATGTGTAGCGGTTGCGAATCTCGCGGGCGTGGCGTGCCGCGTCCTGATATGTCGGGCGCGGCCAGTGAAGCTCTTCCGGAGATCGCTGGGCCCCCGCCTCCCGCAGCACGTCCTCCAGCTTGCCGGCCGGCGTGGCGATGGCGCCGATAGCGGCCCGGATTTCCTCCCAGCTTGTGGCGATCCGATGATTCAGAGCGTCCACCAATTCGGCTGTCACGCGCTTCTCCGAATACTCCCGCCAGCAGGACGGACCGATGACCGGCCCGAACCTCGCGATGAAATCGGCTTCGGTGTTCCGATCGCCTGCGATGATCGGAGCCTCGCCGTCGAGCACGCGGTTTTGCAGTCGCGCCATGGTCAACGTCGTCACCCCGATCTGCTCGCCGTGGAAAGTGATGGGCCGCTGGTCGCCGAGCGTCATGTCCAGGTAGTGGCTGATCAGGTGCTCCCCCTGGCTCGCCGGCAGCGAGCTCCCGCAGATCGCCGTACCGAACCCGGACAACAGCAAGGTCCGCAGCAGACATTCCATGGCATCGAGATCGCCGCGCATCAGCGCGCTCGCAGATGAGAGCAGACGGCCTTCATCCTCCGCCAGCAGGACGAACGGCATGCTGCGATACGGCCGGGCGAACAAGAGATGCGACAGCAGCCAGTCGGCCTGGGCGGTCGGCCGGCACAAGCTGTCGCCCAGCCCGGAACGGATCATGCGCAGCGGTGCGGCCGCCAATATCGACAGGTCGAAGAAAACCCCGTCAGGCGCCTGCGCCGGCAACGACTTCTTGTGGCCGTCCACCGTGATCGCGGCACTCAGCGAGGTGTAGCCGTTCATCGAAGGGGCCGTGCCGAACACCACATAACGTTTCGAATCGCGGGCGCTTGCGTATTTGCACAGATCGTTGATGGTGCCGGAACCGACCGCGACGAGGGCGTCGGCCGACGCGGCTGCTTTTCGTACCCGCTCCGCGGTCGCGGAATCGGCATGAGGGCGCTCCGGCAGCACGATGCTGACCACCTCGCCCAGGCTGCGCAGCGCGCGCTCGATCCGCGCGCCGAGGATCGCGTGCGTGTTCCGGTCGCTGACCACCGCCAGCCGGCGGCCAAGGGACAGCGGCCTGACCAGATCGGCCTCGATGTTGCTCAGCGATCGCCGGATGGCAACGGCGCGCGTTTCGACCCGCAATGGAGGCCCGCCGTCGGGATCGGGGAAAGTCCCGGCAATGAGTTGATCGATGATTCCCTGTCCCATTGTGCCGATTTCCTCGTCTCGCCGCCGGTTGGTGAAGCCGGCAAATCCAGGCGCCAATGACTGAAAAGGGCGCCGCTCGTTGCAGTACGCCGTTTCATGATTTCCCAGGCGCGCCGTTCATCGTGTCCGCCGGCGCCTGCAATCCACCGCTGCGACCGCGGGGCTCCGCATCGCCGACCGATGCCGACCATGGCTGCCGCTCTGTCGCGGCCATCGCGTCGGGCAAGATGGAAGACCGCGCGATCAACAGCATGCGGTCCCCGCCTCTTCGGACTGGCCATAGGTCCTGAACTTGTCGATTACGCGATCGATCTCCGCCTTGGGCAGGATGTTGGGCTTGCCGACCTGCAGAGCGCGCCAGTATTGCGCCGCGAGCGTCTCGACCTCCACCGCCAGCCACATTGCCCTCTTGAGGTTCGGCCCGATCGCGATCATGCCGTGATTTGCGAGCAGGCAGGCATTGCGGCCCGCCAGGGCCTTGACCGCGAGGTCGGCGATCTGCTGGGTGCCGTATGTGGCGTATGGCGCGCAGCGGATGCTCTCTCCTCCCGCGGCCGCAATCATGTAGTGCACCGCCGGAATCTCGAGATCGAGGCAGGAGAGCGTGGTTGCGAACATCGAATGGGTATGCACCACCGCGCCGATCTCCGGCCGGGCTTTCATCAAGGCGTGATGAAAGCGCCATTCGCTCGAGGGTTTGCGCCTGCCGGTATGGCTCGCATCGGGATGCATCAGCACGATGTCGGCCGGCTTCATCTCGTCATAGGCCATGCCGGACGGCGTCAGCAGGAATCCATGCTTGACGCGGGCGCTGATGTTGCCCGAGGTGCCCTGATTGAGGCCGCGCCGGTTCATATCGAGACAGGCGGTCACGATCGCGCGCCGCAAGGTTTCATGCTTCACGGCCAATACCCTCCTCGGATTGATTGTGACCTGCGCGTCGTGGCTTGCCGCGCAGGTCACAGGGTTTCCTCATCCGCCACCAGCACCTCCAACGGCAGCACGGCCAGCACAGTCGTGATTTCCGGATCAGGCCGAAGGTCCGTCACCAGATGCGTGACCTTGTCGAAGCTTCCGACGCGGACTGGCGCGAAGCGGCCGAACTTGCCGTGATCGGCAACGACGACGGAGCTGCGCGCGGATTGCAGCATTAGGCTGTGCAGTTCGCCTTCCTCGCGCGTGTAGTCCATCAGCCAGCCGGCCGGCGAGATGGCTCCCGCCCCGACGAATGCGAAATCCGCGAAATAGTTTGCCAGCATGGAGGTTGCGTCGCGCCCGAGGGTCGCGCCGTTGCTCGACTGCACTTCGCCGCCCAGCATGTAGACCCGGTTGCCGTTGTGCCCCATCAGCTTTCCGCAGCTGATGACGCTGTTGGTGAAGACCGTAAGATCGCGATGCATCAGCAGCGCGTCGGCGACTGCCTGCACCGTCGTACCGCTCGCCAGGATCACCGAGGCGCCGTCCGGCACCAGGCTGGCGGCAAGCCGGCCGATCGCGCGCTTGCCTTCCGCGTTCGTCACCTGGCGGACCGTCATGTCCGGCTCTCTCTGCTCGAGCGACAGCGCGCCGCCATGGGCCTTGCGCAGGCGCTGCTCGTCGGCCAGGGCAACCAGATCGCGGCGGATCGTCTCGCGCGAAACCTTCAGCTTCCGCTGGATCTCCGCAATCGAGATTGATCCGCGAATATTCACCATCGAGAGGATCAGACGCTGTCTTTCTTCGGCAAGCATCGCTGGCCTCTTTTAGCTGGAAGGATTTCGCCGTGTTGAGCGCGGCGTCGATCATCGGGCTGCCAGCAGCAAATCGGCCAGCTCCGCGAAGCCGTCGCCGCCGGAGCCTTCGGTCACCCATGCGGGCTCGGCCATCAGCCGGTCGCGATGGAGGAGAACATTGGCGACCCCGACGGCGTTCGGAAAGAAGCCGAACATCGGTGCGTCATTGGGAGAATCGCCGATGAATACGATCCTGCGCCTTGCCTGGTCCATCGAGATGCCGAAGATCTCGTGCAACAGCAGGCGGGTCATCGCCAGCTTGTCATAGCTGCCAAACCAGCCGTTGACGTGGATCGAGCTGATCTTGGCGGTGGCTCCACTCGCTTCGAACATCGTCACGATCCGGTCGATGTCTTGTGCGGGAAGCGCCGGTACATCCTCGCAGTGATCGATTGCCAGATCGGATTCGCGATAGGCTTGGTCGGCCGATACCGCGGCACCGGGAATCGCGCGTGTGATCCGTTCGGACAGATGTGCCAACCGGGCGCGGTCCTCCACGCGCGCGGAGGGGGATTTGGCGTACCGCCGGATCATCCGGCGCGATGCCCTGTCGTGGCGGAAATAGAATGCGCCGTTTTCCCCGATCACCGCGTCGACGGGCCAAAAACGCGCGATCATGTCGCACCAGCCCGCCGGCCGCCCGGTCACAGGGACGACGATCAACCCCGCCCGCTGCAGCCGTTCGAGCGACGTGTACGCCCGCCCTGTCAGGCTGCCATCGCTGGTCAAGGTATCGTCGATGTCGGTCAAAACCGCCTGCACAGCCCGCCGCTCGCCGCTGGGAAAATCGGCGACCGGCCGCAATGTCGAAGATGTCCGGTCGGCTGTGACCATTGCGCCACGCGACTAGGAAACAGCCACGCAATCGGACTCGATCATCGCAAGCTGGGACAGGATGGAACCCTTGTCCGTCGCATATGATCCGTCGAATACGGCCGAGCCGATGGTGAACGCGTCCGCGCCGGCGTTCCTGAGATCGGCGATCTGCCTGCTGGTCGACACGCTGCCGGCGACGATCAAGCGCGCTGCATCGAGACCTTTGCGCGCAGCCTTCACCAGCTCGATCGGGTCCGCGGATGTCGCACGAAACGCCAGCAGGTCGGTGCCGGAGCAACCTTGCTCAATGAAGTTCCGGCAGTGCTCCTCGATCTGCTGCGGGTTTCCGCCAAGCCTTGTCGGATGGCCGGAAGGAAATCCGCAGAAGGGATAATATTCGATCCTGCTGTCCTTCAGGATGTCCCTGATCCGCTGGACGTCCGTGCCGCCCAGCAGGCAGTCGACGCCAAGTTCGACTGCAATACGGGCGGAATTGAGGGTGTCGGCGGGGCTGGTGCTGACGACCTCCATATAGGATACGGCCCCCGCTCCGCGGATGCGATCCGCGAGTGTGGCCAAGGTCATCTTGTCGACGCCTACATCCTTGAAGCCGATATGGTTCAGTTTCAGCGGCCGAACGAGGTCGAGCACATGAAGACAGTCGGCGATGGTGCGGTCCTGCCGGGTGAGCATGAAAATGAAATCCACACCGCCTCCTGGCGAATTTGCCTCGACCCGTCAGCCGTGCCGTCCCATCGCTGGGGGCGGCGCCCAGGGTTTTGCCGACCAACACGTCAGTCTCGGGTCTGCAATAAAATGCAACCGATTCCCGTGTTACTTTGGCAAAATCGCTCGAAACTCAACATTTTGCAACACCGACGCGGAACTCCCGCCCGCAGCCGGGTCTGGAAGGTGGCGACAGCAAATTCATGATCCCGCGAGCTACCGCGGGTGCGTGGCGATCGGAGGAAGGAGGCGCCCGAGGAAAGCGGCGATGTCACGCCGCTTCGGCTTGGACCGCCCGCCAGGCGCTGATGATGGCGGCGACCGACCGGTCCGCGTCCTGCTCGGTCGTACCCCAGGAGATGACGGACAGGCGCATGATCCACAGCCCTTTCCACTGCGCCCCCGCAGCAAAACAGGTGCCGTCTTCCTGGACCCGGGCGATCACCGCGCTCGTCAGAGTGTCGCCGGAGGGATCGTCGCCGCCAAACCGAACGGCAACCTGATTCAGCACGATTTCGTTCAGGATGCGGATGCCTGCCTCCCTGGCAAGAGCCTGGGCCATTTGCCGGGCGATCCGGCAGTGCCTGGCAATCATCTGCTGAATGCCCTGCCGGCCAAGCGTACGGATCATCGCCCAGGCCGCGAAGCCGCGGGCGCGGCGGGAGAGTTCCGGCACATAGTGTGACGGATTGCGCTCGCCCTCGGAGGCATTCGGAAGATAGCTCGCCGCAATTGTCATCGCGCGCCGGTGCGCCTCGGCGTCCCGCACGATCGCGAAGCCGCAATCGTATGGCAGTTGCAGCCATTTGTGGCCATCGGTCGCCCACGAATCGGCGCGATCCAATCCCGCGGCGAGCGCTGCACGCTCGGGGCAAGCGCGCGCCCACAGGCCGAATGCGCCATCCACATGCACCCAGGCGGCATGACGGTGGGCGATCTCGCAGATCTGCCCGATCGGATCGAACGCGCCCGTATTGATGTGCCCAGCCTGCGTGATCACGATGGCCGGGCCGTCACTTCCACCGATCGCCGCCTCGAAGCTGCCAAGATCCATCCGCCCCATCCGGTCCGTCGGCATCCGGACCAAGCGCTTGGACCCGAGCCCAAGTATCTGCAGCACGGAAAAGATCGAGGCATGCGTCTCCTCGCCGACGATGACGCGGATCGACGGCGCGCCCGGCAATCCATCGTCTTCCACGTCCCAGTGCGCGCGCCGCAGCACTTCTCCGCGCGCCGCGGCCAGACACGCCAGGTTGGCCATGGTCGCTCCGGTGGCAAAGCCCACCGAGCATTCCCTTGGCAGATCGAACAGCTCCAATAGCCAGGACGCCGCCACCTCTTCGCAGGCCGCACCGGCCGGCGCGATGGTGTGGCCACCGCAATTCTGGCCCCAGGCGCTGGTCAGCCAGTCCGCGGCAACGCCGACCGGATGGGAGCCGCCAACCACCCAGCCGAAGAACCTCGGTCCGGCCATCGCGCCCAGGCCCGCCTCTGCCAGCGCAGCAAGTTCGTCGATGGCGGCGGCCGAGTCGCGGCCGAGTTCCGGCAGCGGTGCTGCGAACATCCGGCGCATGTCGGCGAAGGTCATCTCCGGCCGCTGCCGCCGGGTGCCGAGCGACCGGCGAAATTCCAGCGCGAGGTCCGCCGCCCGTCGCAGCGCCGCTTCATGGCTGGACGGCTCTGCTGCCCGGACCGCAGGATGCCCCGTATCGCGCTCCGGCCGCGCAGGCGAATCGTCCATTGCGAACTCCTTCAGAGGCATCCAACAGCCGCATCCCCGTGAGTAGGGCATTTTCATCAGAACGGACGCCGCACACCGTCAAAGCGCTGTCAAAACAACACGATCGGAGCATGCCTTGGAAGGTGACAAGACAATACTCCTATGTGATATTCCAGATTGATGCGAGTCACACAAAAAATGCATAGCCTCAAAACATCACTGGGATTTCGAGCGGCGTTGGAGTAAGACTCCCCACCCACGGGAGAGCGCTCATGGCACCGCTCCGGCTGAACCTGCTTGGCGGCTTTCGAGTGCGTCGCGCACGCGGAGACGATGTCCGGCTCCCGACGCGAAAGGCCGAGGCGTTGCTTGCCTATCTTGCCTGCCGGCCGGGAGAGCGGCAGCCGCGCGACCGCCTGACCGCCTTGCTGTGGGGAGATCGCAGCGACCGGCAGGCGCGCCACAGCCTCAGCCAGACCGTGCTTTCCATTCGCCAGTGCTGCGAAGGCGCGGACACCCTGTTGGCGGCGGAACGCGAAGCGATCGCCCTGCACGCCGATCTCGTGGAGTCCGATGTTGCCGATTTCGAGCGGCTCGCGAGCACGCGGGGCGGCTTGCGATCGGCGCTCGACCTCTATCGCGGGCCCTTGCTCGACGGATTCAATCTGCGCGAGCCCGCATTCGAGGACTGGCTGCGGGAGGAACGAGCGCGCTTGCACGGCATGGCGTTCAACGCCTTCCTCGCGCTGGCCGACAACCAGGTGGCGGCGGATGACTGGAGCAGCGCCATTGCCACCCTCAACGGCGCCATCCGCTTCGACCCCCTGGCCGAAGAGGCCTATCGCCGCCTGATGCAGATCCAGATCGAGCATGGCCTCTGCAACGATGCCATTCGCCTCTACCGGGGCCTCGCGGAGACCTTGCGACGCGAGTTGAAAACACGGCCGGATCCCTCCACCACAGCCCTCTATCACGGCGCAATGAGCCGACCGGAACAGCCGCCCGAGCCGCAGGCCAGCGCCGGAACCCGCGGTCGGATCGACATCGCGAGCCCCAGCCCGCAGGAACCCGGGCCGCGCGAAGCGCAGCAGCCGCGACGCGCGTCGGTCGCGGTCATGCCGTTCGCCGATCCGGAGGCCCGATTGGTCGGCAAGAATCCATTTGCCCGCGGCCTTACGCATGACGTGATCAGGTCGCTCGCCAGGCTCAGAAGCCTGTTCGTCATCGCACAAGGCACGGTATTCGCCCTCGCCGAGAAGGGAGTCGGCGCCGAGGAAGCGGGCAGGCTATTGAACGTCGACTATGTCACGTCCGGCACCGTTCGAAGCCAGGATGGCCGCGTGACGGTCACGATCGAGCTGGTGGAGGCTCACGCCGCGCGGATCGTGTGGTCTGAAACGTTCGACCGCGCGCTCGGCGATTCCTTGGCCATCGAAGGCGAGATCGTCGACCAGATCGTGATGTCGGTCGCGAGCGAGATCGAGATGGTGGAGCGCAATCGGGCGATCCTCAAGCAGCCGGGATCGCTGGATGCGTGGGAGGCCCTGCATTGCGGCCTGTGGCACATGTATCGCTTCAACGAGACGGACAATGAGCGTGCCAGGCGCTTTTTCAAGCTCGCGATAAAGCTCGACCCGACCCTGGCGAGAGCCTATGCCGGCCTCTCCTTCACGCATTTCCAGAATGCGTTCCTGCTGAGGCCCAACGAGCGGCAGCAGGAGATCGCGCGGGCGTACGACATGGCGGGCGAAAGCGTGATCGCGGATGACCGCGATCCGGCGGCGCATTGGGCCATGGGCCGGGCGTTGTGGCTGCGCGGCGAACATGACCAGTCGGTGCGCGAACTCGAGAACGCGCTGGAGCTCAGCCCGAACTTCGCGCTCGGCCACTACACGCTGGCTTTCGTCCATTGCCAGTCAGGCGACGCGCAGGCCGCCATCGGATATTCCGATCATTCGCGCCATCTCAGTCCCTATGATCCCATGCTGTTCGCGATGCTGGGCACGAGAGCCTTGGCGCATGCCAGGATGGGACAGTTCGAGGAAGCCGCGGACTGGGCAGTCAAGGCGACGATGCGCCCGAACGCCCATGCCCATATCCTGGCGATTGCCGCACATTGCCTTTCCCTGGCGGGGCGCGGCGACGAAGCGCGGGCGTTTGCCGCGCGCATCCACCAGACGCGGCCGGGATACTCCATGCTGGACTTCCTGAGCTCGTTCCGGTTCACCACCAAGGATGAGGCGCTGTTCCAGAACGCCGCGAAAGACAGCAGGATATTCCGCTACGGTACCTAGGCTGCTGCGTTTCCCGCGGCCTTATTCGCCGATCACGCCGACGACGTTCTGGTCATAATCCACCAGCGAGCCGGTCATGACGCCCGAATGCGGGCTCAGCATGTAGGTCGCAAGGATCGCGAGCTGGTCGGTCTTCACCAGCTGGCCCATCGGCATGCCGGCTTCCGCCTTCCGCAGCCAGTCGGCCGGCGCATCGTGGAACGTCCGCTGCATCTCGTCCTCCGCGGGCGTATCCATCCAGCCCGGCAGGATCGCGTTGCAGCGGATGCGCTTGGCGCGATAGGCCGCGGCCACGTTCTTGGTCATCGTTGCCAGCGCGCCTTTGGACGACGAATAGGGATTAAGGAACGATTGTCCGGCATGCGCCGACATCGACAGGATATTGACGATCGAACCGGACGCGCCGGTTTCCAGCAACCGCCGCACGACATCCTGCATCAGGAAGAATGGCCCGCGCACGTTCGTGTTGAAGATGCGGTCGAACAGTTCCGGCGACGTGTCGATCAGCGAGCCGCGCGCGGACGTCGCCGCGGCGTTCACGAGGCCGTTGACCGCGCCGAAGCGCTCGGTCGCCGCCGACACGATTCGCGTGCAATCCTCAACCTTGCTGACATCCGCCTGGATGAACAGGGCATTGACGCCGCGGGCCTTGAGCTGGTCCACGGCGCGCGCGCCCTTCTCGGCGGTGCGGCCGGCGATGGCGATCGACGTGCATCCCTCCGCGGCGAGCTGCAACGCGATCGCGAAGCCGATGCCCTGCGCCCCGCCGGTGATGATCGCCTTGGTGTTCCGGTTCCGGGTGCTGGGGTCGAGCATTGTTTCCTGCGTTGCTGGATTGGAAAGGCCCGATACCGATCGAGAATCGCTGCGGCAGCGCGCAGCCGGCTGCGCAAGCCGGCAATTCTGTTCCGATCAAGAAATAGAATAATATTTCCAAGGGAGCAAGGGGAACCTGGCGACTCAGCGCCGTGGATCGCCTGCCGAGGCAGCGCAGTGATCCGAATCCATCAAGAGGAATGATTGGATCGAGGCTGGTTCGGAGATTATATCATCGGCTGATCGATCCCGTCTGAAACTGGATGGGCATCAACTGCGGGTGTCCGCCCGCGAACTTGGACCTGAGGATCGGCGGGTAAGGGGCGAAGGTCATGCGGATGCGCGATTACAGCCTGGTCGGCGTCGACGCCACGAATGCCGTGGCCAGCGGATTGGCGACGGCGGAATGGTATCGCACCGATGTTCCCCGCAAGCAGTTGAAGGAACTGATGCAGCGAAGCGATGGGCCGGCGATCCGCGACACGCTGCTCTGGATCGCACTGTTCGCGCTGACCGGCGCCGGCGGCTGGTATTTCTGGGGATCATGGTGGTGCGTCCCCTTCTTCATCTGCTACGGCGTGCTCTATGGCTCATCGACCGACAGCCGATGGCACGAATGCGGCCACGGCACGGCCTTCAAGACGCGCTGGCTGAATGACGTTGTCTATCACGTGGCGTCATTCATGATCATGCGCGAGCCGACGATCTGGCGTTGGAGCCATGCGCGCCACCATACCAACACCATCATCGTCGGCCTCGACCCGGAGATCGTCGCCACCCGGCCGCCGAAGCTGTTCCAGATCGCGCTCTATTTCCTCGGCATTACCACGGTGCCGAAGGCGCTGCGGAGGCTCGTGATCCACGCTGGCGGAAGACTGACCGACGAGGAGAAGACGTTCGTGCCGGAGCTGGAATGGCACAAGGTCTATCTGGCCGCGCGGATCTGGCTTGCCATCCATGCCTCCGTGATCGCCGTCGCGCTCTGGGTCGGATCGTGGCTGCCGCTGATGTATGTCGGCGTGCTTCCAACCATGTACGGCGCCTGGCTGGCGGTCTATTTCGGGCTGACGCAGCATGTCGGGATGGCCGAGGACGTCCTGGACCATCGGCTGAACTCGCGCACGGTCTACATGAACCCGGTGTTTCGGTTCATCTATTGGAACATGAACTACCATGTCGAGCATCACATCTTCCCGATGGTGCCCTATCACGCGCTGCCAAGGCTCCATGCGATCATGCGGCCTGACCTCCCCAAGCCGTGCGCCAGCACGATCGAGGCATATCGGGAGATCATCCCGGCCCTGCTCCGGCAGTTGAAGAATCCGGGCTGGACGATCAGGCGGGCATTGCCGGCATCGGCCAGGCCCTATCGGGCGGATGCCGGCCTCATGGCGGCCACGGCGCCGGCGGAATGATCCGAGATCAATCCCAGGGAAGACCAACAGCATGAGCAACCATTGGATCGAGGCCTGCGCCGCCAACGAGGTTGAAGAGGAAGACGTGATCCGCTTCGACCATGACGGTCAAACCTTTGCGATCTATCGCAGCGCCGACGACGAGTATTTCGCGACCGATGGGCTCTGTACGCACGAGCAGGTTCATCTTGCCGACGGGCTGGTGATGGGCGAGATCATCGAATGCCCCATGCACAACGGGCGCTTCAACTACCAGACCGGCGAGGCCAAGGGTGCGCCGGTCTGCGTCAATCTCAACACCTATCCGGTGAAGGTGGAGAACGGCAGGATCTTCATCGAGATCGCCTGAGACATCATGTCGGGGGGAATGCTCATCGTCGGTGCCGGAGAATGCGGCGGTCGCGCCGCGTTGGCCCTGCGCGAGCGCGGCTACACCGGCCCCGTGACGCTCGTGGGGCGCGAGCCGCATCCGCCCTATGAGCGCCCGCCGCTGTCAAAGGCCGCGATCGCCGCGGACGCCGAGCTGCCTCCGAAGCTGATTGCCGACCGGCAGGCCCTGGCCGATCGTCGGATCGAGTGCCTGTTCGGCCTGGACACTCTTGCCATCGATCGGGCAGGACGCACGGTCACGCTGGCCGATGGCACGATGCTCGCCTATGACCGGCTGCTGCTGGCGACCGGCGCCGTGCCGCGCCGCTTGCCGCTGCCGGGTGCCGATGGCAAGCGGTGCGCCTATCTGCGGACGCACGATGACGCGCTGCGAATTCGCCGTGCGCTGAACGCAGGATGCCACGTCGCCATTCTGGGCGGCGGGTTCATCGGGCTTGAGCTGGCCGCCAGTGCACGTCGGCGCGGCGCCCGAGTGACTGTCATCGAGGCATTGCCGCGGATTCTGACACGCGGCGTGCCCGAGGAGATTGCGCGTGTCATCGAGACGCGCCACAGGTCGGAAGGCGTGACGATCGCCTGTGGCAAAGGCATTTCGACGTTGCAGGAAACCCGATCGTGCATCGAGATCGCGTTTTCCGACGGCGAGTCGATCGCGGCGGACCTGCTGGTCATCGGCATCGGGGCCGTGCCGGCGACCGAACTCGCTGAGAAGGCCGGGCTCGCCATCGAGAACGGCATTGCGGTCGATGCGCAGCTCCGGACATCCGACCCCGCCATCTACGCCGCGGGGGATTGCTGCTCGTTCCCGCTGTCGACCTATGGCGGGCGCCGCATCCGGCTGGAATCCTGGCGCAACGCCGTGGACCAAGGTCCGCTCGCCGCCCGCAACATGCTGGGGGCCGGCGAAAGCGCCGCGGCGATACCGTGGTTCTGGTCGGACCAGTACGACCTGACGATGCAGATCGCCGGGCTTCCCGACGCAGGCGAGCGGCTGGTCCGCCGCGAGCTTGGCGACGATGCCATCATTCTGTTTCACTTGGCCGATGATGGCCACTTGGTCGCGGCGAGCGGAATCGCGCGCGGCAATGCGATCGCCAGGGATATCCGGGTCGCGGAAATGCTCATTGCCAGGCAGGCGGCGCCGGACCCGGCCGCACTGGCTCAGCCGCGCTTCAAGCTGAAATCGCTGTTGGCCGCGTAGCATGGGGGCATGAATGCGTGATCTGAGGCCGACCGTCGCCGACCTGCTCGCGGTCAAGGGGAAGCGGCAGTTGAGCATGCTCCGGGTCGAGACCCTGGAGGAGGCGGAAGCGGCTCAGAAGGCCGGGATCGACCTGCTCTCGGTCCCGCCGGCGCTGCTCGGCCCCGCATTCCGCGAGGCGGCGCCAACCTGCTTTGCATTCCCCGGCCTGGAATACGGCGACTATGTCTCGGCCGAGGAATACCTGCGCGCGGCCTTTTCCGCCTTGCGGGCGGGCGGGGATGCCGTCTGGTGCGCCGCGAGCCTGGTCATCATCCGCCGCCTTCGCGAGGAGGGAATCCCCGTTTGCGGCCATGTCGGACTGATTCCGGACAAGCGCACCTGGACCGGCGGCTTCAAGGCGGTCGGCAGGACGCTCGAGACCGCGCTTCTGGTGTGGCGGCAGACCAAGGCGCTGGAGGAAGCCGGAGCATTCTCGTCCGAGATCGAGGTCGTGCCCGCCGAGGTGGCGAGCGCCATTTCGAGCCGCACGTCGATGTTCATGATCTCGATGGGTTCCGGCGCAGGGTGCGACGCGCAGTACCTGTTTGCCACCGATGTCCTTGGCACCAATCGCGGACACGTTCCGCGCCATTCCAAGGTCTATCGCAATTTCGCCGCCGAGTATGACCGGTTGCAGCAGGAGCGTGTCGCCGCATTCTCCGAGCTGGCGCGGGACATCAAGTCCGGCGCCTATCCGGAGCCGCGGCACCAGGTTGAAATATCCAAGGCAGAGCTCGAGCAGTTCCTGCGCGCGATTATTGGAAATGCATAGCGGCCCTCCGACGGGCCCGGCTTGTCGCCGTCGGCTTCGAGCCGTCCGTTGGCGGCGACCGCTGGCATCGCGCGCCGGATGCCCTTAGGTTGAGGTGATTGTGAAATGGGCGGCTACTGAAGGGATGGCACGAAAGCGGCGCATGAAGCTCTTTGTCCTGATCCTGGCGGCCTGGATCCTGATCCCGGTCGCGGTGAGCTTTGCGCGCTATTCGGCGCCGCAATGGTCATGGAGCAACGCTCCGCGGGGATCCGCGGGCCTGGCACCCGATCCGTCGGTCAACCGTGAAGCAATCGTGCAGATCTATGTCGCGCGCGCCTTCTCGTGGCGCGGCATTTTCGCGACCCATCCGTGGATCGTCGTCAAGCGAACGGGTGCGCCCGCTTATACCCGGTACGAGGTGGTAGGCTGGGGCGGCGGCTCCAAGCTCCGCACCGACTACGCAACCGCGGATGGCTTGTGGTACGGCGCCAAGCCGGCATTGCTGGCAGACCTGCGGGGAGCCGGGGTCGATGCGGTGATCGACCGGGTCGAAGGAGCGGTCGCCTCATATCCATTCAAGGACCTGTATCGCACTTGGCCCGGCCCCAACAGCAACACGTTCCTTGCGCATGTCGCGCGGAAGGTGCCGGAGCTCAGCCTCGACATACCGGCGAGCGCAATCGGAAAGGACTACAGGCCGTGGTATCAGCCGGTCGGCTATGCGCCGAGCGGAACGGGCGTGCAACTGTCGATTCTGGGGCTTGCGGGCGTGATGCTCGCCAGGGAAGAGGGGATCGAGTTCAATCTGCTGGGATTGTCATTCGGCATCGATCTGTTCCAGCCGGCGCTGCGCCTGCCCGCGATCGGCCGCCTTGGGATGGCGGAACGGGTCGTCGAGGCAGTCCAGCGATAATCCAAATGACATAGGCTGTGGGCGTGGCCGCCACGGCGCCCGAGTTCGAAGGTTTTGCATATTTTTCAGTTCGTTAGGCCATACTTTTTCGGCCGAAGAGCGGGCTGCAGCGCAATACACTCTTAATTACAGCTCCGACATAATGAGCGGGTCCCACAGTGGTCGGAAGATCGCCACGCTTCGACAAGAGCGCATGAAGGATCACGCAGCATCGGCGCGAGCGGGCTCGCGCGGCCCGCTTTCGACCGCAGCGCAGCACGGCAGAGGTGCTCGGGCGCGACAGCAAGGTCGCGGGCACCGACGATGACCTGGCTCACCATCGCCATCGTGTTGGCAGCCTTGTCGACGATCGCGGGATGGTCGCTGGTCGGTCTGCGAGGCCGACTGTTGCGGGACCGCAGAGCCCTCGCTGATGCCAAGCGCGCGTTGGCGGCAGAAGCGCATCAGAGACTGGACGCACTCCGCGAGCTTCGCGAAAGCCAGTCGCGATTTCAGGAGTTTGCGGGAGCGGCCGCCGACTGGCTGTGGGAGATCGATACCGGATACCGCTTCACCATGGATACTGGGTCCGCGCCGCGCGGCGGCTTGATCGGGGCGGAGCTGATCGGCCTCAGGCGATGGGAGATGCCCGGCGTGGATCCGGCGGATCCGGTCTGGGACCGCTATCGCGCGCTGCTCGATGCGCGCGAGAGCTTCCGCAGCTTCGAATTCTCCTATGCCGGCAAGGATGGGCGGCGGCACCACGCCAGCATCAGCGGCCATCCGCTCTACGCGCCGGATGGCACGTTCATCGGCTATCGGGGAACCGCACGGGACATCACGAGCGAGACGGAGGCGAAGGAGCACGCCGCGCGAACCACGGCTCTCCTGGACGCCGTCCGGCTCATCCAATTGAGCTATATCGGGGACGCCGATCCCAAACAGCCGTACGAAAAGATGCTGGCGACAGTGCTGGATGTGACCAAGAGCGCCTATGGCTTTGTCGGCGAGATCGAGCATGACGAATGCGGCGCGCCTTACCTCCGGGCCCATGCCATCACCAATATCGCGTGGAACGACGAAACCCGGCGGCTCTATGCGGACAGCGCGGTGCGGGGATTTGAGTTCCGCAACCTGAATACGCTGTTTGGCGCGGCGATCACGAGCGGCAAGCCCGTGATCGCGAACGACCCTGCGACCGACCCTCGGCGCGGCAGGCGGCCGGAAGGTCATCCGCCGCTCGACTGCTTTCTCGGCGTTCCACTCTACTCCGGGCAGGAAATGGTCGGTTTGATGGGCGTCGCCAACCGCCCAGGTGGCTACGACGAGGCCATCGTCGCTTTCCTGGAACCGCTCGCGGGAGCCTGCGGGTCCGTCATCGCGGCAATCCGGGCCGATGCGCAGCAGGCCGGTGTCGAAGCCGCGCTGCGGGAAACCGTGAACCGGCTCAATGCCGCGGAGCGCCATGCCCATCTCGGTTCCTGGGAGGCTGATCTCGCGAGCGGGGAAATGATCGTAAGCGATGCAATGCTTGCGATTTTTGCCCAGCCTCCCGGCACCCGTCTCACGCGCGAGGTGTTCTTTGCTTCGCTTGCGGAGGAGGATCGCGAAAGGGTCCGCACGGCGGTCGAGGCGATCATCGCGGGCACGCGGACCGAATACGAGATGGAATATCGCGTCAAGCGCCGGGCAGGCGACATCCGGCGAATTTTTTCCAGAGCCGCCGTCGAGCGAACGGTGGACGGCACCGCAGTCCGGCTTCGCGGAATTGCGCAGGACATGACCGAGCTGCGGGCGGTCGAGGCCGATCTGCGCGCAAGCCAGGAGCGATTGAACCTGGCCCTCGAAGGCACCGGTGTCGGCCTTTGGGACTGGACCATCGCGACCGGCGAGTTCAAATTCGATCGGCATGCCCTGGAGCGCATGGGATATGGCGTGGACGAAATCGATTCCAGCATCCGGGCCTGGGACTCCCTCGTGCATCCGGACGACCTGCCAACGGCGACGGCGGCTTCCAGCGGCTATCTGGCCGGCCAATCGGATCTCTACCAAGCGATCTATCGCATCCGCACCAAGAGCGGTGACTGGCGCTGGATCCTGAGCCGCGGCCGGGCTGTTGAACGCTTGGCCGACGGACGGCCCCGTCGACTGTCGGGCACTCACCTGGATATCACCGATCTCAAGCAGATCGAGGTCGCCTTGCGACGCAGCGACCAGCGCTTCCGCGCCCTGGCCGAATCCTCGCGCGCGGTCCCATGGGAAGCTGATATCGCGACCAACCGCATCACCTATGTGGGGCCGCAGATCGAGACGGTGGTCGGCTTCTCAGCGGCCGACTGGGTCGAAAAGGATTTGTGGCCGGAGCGGCTGCACCCGGACGACCGCGATCGCGCGCTCCGCGAGGCGGCGGAATATTCGCGCTCGGGCGTCGATCACAACCTGGAATACCGGCTGATCGCCTCCGACGGACGCATCGTATGGATTCGCGATCTGGTCAGCGTCATCAAATCGGATGACGGTCAGACGTGGCTGTACGGAGCCATGGTCGACATCACCGAAGAGAAGCAGATCGAACAGACGCTGCGCGACAGCGAAGCACGCTATCGCCAGGCGGAGCGGGTTGCCGGACTGATCCACTGGACCATCGCCGGAAATCCTACGAGCGGCCAGCAGGAGCCAAAGGTCACTTTCTCCGATACCGCGGCGGCCTTCTTCGGGTTGCCGAAGGAATCCCTGCCCGAGACGACGAGTGGCTTTGTGGAGCAGGTCGTTCATCCCGACGACCGCGAAAAGCTGAGCCAAGCCATTGACAAGCTGATACAGGAGGGAACAGAGGAGTTCACTCTCGAGTACAGAATCCAGCGCAGCGACGGCTCGGTTGCCGTCGTCTCCGAAATCGGGCGCAGGCTCCTGACCGACGAGGGCAGATTCCAGTCCGGCTTCGGAACCATTCAGGACATCACCGAGCGCAAGCAGGCAGAGGATGCCCTGCGGCGCGCCCAGATGGATGCGGAGATCGCCAATCGTGCCAAATCCCAGTTCCTGGCCAACGTCAGTCACGAACTGCGAACACCGTTGAATGCGATCATCGGGTTCTCGGAGATCATGAACGGCGAGATGATGGGGCCGCTCGGCTCCTCGATATACAAGGAGTACGCCAGCGACATCCATGGGAGCGGCCGGCATTTGCTTGCCATCATCAACGACATCCTGGATCTCAGCCGCGTCGAGGCGGGGCAGGTCACGCTGAACGAATCCGCGATTGGGATCCAGGACTTGCTGTCGTCATGCCTGATCCTGGTACGTGGCAGAGCGAATGAGGGCGGATTGACGCTGTCGGTCGAGGCTCCCCTGGCCACGCCCGAAATCCTCGGTGACGAGCGGCTGCTGAAGCAGGCGCTGCTCAATCTGCTGTCCAACGCGATCAAGTTCACCCCGAAAGGCGGCGCGATACGGATCGCAACGCGAGTGAGCAGGATCGGGCTGGAGATCGCTGTTTCAGATTCGGGAATCGGGATGAGCGAAAGCGAGCTGGCGAAGGTCGCCAAACCCTTTGTTCAGCTCGAGAACTGGCTGGTGCGCAAGTATGAGGGTACCGGCCTCGGTCTGTCCATTGCGAAGGCATTTTGCGAGCTGCATGGCGGAAGGCTGGAGATCGTCAGCGCCACCGGCGAGGGCACTACGGCAACCATTCACCTGCCCGCATCGCGAATCGCTTCGGTCGGCAGAATCCGCGCACGAGCTCGATGAGCAAAATGCCAGAGCTGCGCCGCCAGCCGTTCGCCGACGGCGCAGATCGTACTGGGAGCCGAGCAACGTCGAGCAGCTATCCCATGCGCACGGGTGCGAATCGCTGCGGACGCCCGGCGGCGGAGTTGGGATTGCCCCGTCCCTGACCCGAACGTCGCAGGAATTGGTTGCCGCCGTTCGACTGCCGCGGATCCCTGCCAGCCGGCTTCTGAGGGTGCTGCCCCTTGTCCGATGCGTCGTGACGGTGGCCGCCCCCATGGCGCTGCTCGCGCGATTCCTTCGCCTGAGCATGGTCGCGCTCTCCGTGCCGGGGACGGCCATGCCGCTCCTCGCGCGGCAGGTCATGCGGTTTCCCGCTGCCGCCATGCGCATGGTTCTTGCCGCCGCGATGCCTGTGATGGGCGCCGTCTTTCGAGCCTGCAGCGTGGACCCCAAGTTTTCCTCGCCTATCGTCGATGGCCTGATCCCTCGAATTGCCATTGTTGCCATCTCGGTTCCGCCGGGCGCCGTCTCCGCCACGGTCGGCGCCTCGTGGCTTCGTCAAGCGGCTGCCTTCGGCGATGTGCCCCGCGTGGAAAGGATGATCGGCGTCGACGGCGACCTGCCGACGGATCGTTTTCTCGATGTCACGCAGGAAAGCCCGCTCCTCCGAATCGCAGAATGAAATCGCGATACCTTCATTGCCCGCGCGTGCCGTGCGGCCGATGCGATGGACGTAGCTCTCGGGTTCGTTCGGAAGGTCGAAGTTGATGACGTGCGTAATGCCGTCGACATCGATGCCGCGTGCGGCGATGTCTGTCGCGACCAGAACACGTAGCTTGCCGTTGCGGAAATCCTCCAGCGCCTTCTGACGCGCATTCTGTGACTTGTTGCCGTGGATGACGTCGGCACGAACGCCAAGACGTCCCAGTTGATCGCCGACCTTGTTCGCGCCGTGCTTGGTCCGGGTGAAAACCAATGCGCGCGTGACCCCCTGATCGCTGAGCACGTGATGCAGAAGCGCACGCTTGTTCGCTTTCTCGACAAAGTGGACGCGCTGGGAAATCCGCTCGGCGGTGGTGGCGACCGGGTTGACCTCCACTCGAACGGGATCGGTCAACAAGCTGGCCGCGAGCCCCGCAACATCCTGGGGCATGGTCGCGGAGAACAGCAGCGTCTGGCGCTGCTTGGGAAGCTTGGCAACGATGCGCTTGACCGGCAGGATGAAGCCCATGTCCAACATGCGGTCGGCTTCGTCGAGCACGAAGGCTTCGAGCCCGTCGAACCGCACCTGGCCCTGGTTCATCAGATCCAGAAGGCGGCCCGGCGTCGCCACCAGCACGTCAACGCCTCGCGACAAGGCGTGGACCTGCGGCCCCTGGCTCACGCCGCCATAGACCGCGGCACGGCTGAGCCGGAGGTGGCGGCCGTAGGAGCGGAAGGAATCAAGGATCTGGGCGCACAGCTCGCGGGTCGGCGTCAGGATGAGAGCGCGGACGCAGCGCGGCGCGGCGCGGCGATCGGTCGTGGTCAGCCGCTGCAACAGCGGGAGCGCGAAGGCCGCCGTCTTGCCAGTACCAGTCTGGGCGATGCCCAGCAGGTCGCGGCCCTCGAGCAGCGGCGGAATCGCCTGCGCCTGGATCGGCGTCGGCGTCTCATAGCCCTCCGTGGCGAGCGCCTGCAGCAAGGGGGCGCTCAGCTTCAAATCGGTAAAGGTAGTCATGTGTCTGGTAGTCTTTCTGTGCATGTGCAGCCGCGACCGCCGCTCCGGCATCAGGCCTGGCGCGAGCGCGGCTCGTTATAGGCTCTTCGCAGGGAAGGGCCCGGGCTTGTGACCCGGCATGCGCGCTGTGCGGGACGGTGTTGGAGGAACGATCTCGGGACGGAGTGGCCGGCGATTCTGACGCCGATTACGCCTGCGCGCGGTCGCGAGAGGAGGCTGAATTGCCTCGGCGGGCGCTATATGACCCGGGCCGGGTTAAAAGTCAATGAAGAGCAGCGCAAGGCAGCCATGCAGGTCATGTCGCTGACCCGCAAGCGGCGGCCGTGATCACGCTACCCGACCGGCCGGCCGGCCGCTAATCTGCTGGAACTACGTAATTCCAAGCATCGCTCCCGCATGGCCCGGCAAACCTACGTCTCCCCTCCCCCTAGGATTTCCAGGAAGCGCCGCCCGAACATCCTATACGTGATGTTCGATCAATTGGCGCCCCAGTTCCTGCCCAGCTATGGCCACAAGGTCGTCAAGGCGCCGAACCTGAGCCGTCTGGCGGCCGAGGGCGTGCAATTCGACAGCGCCTATACCAACTCGCCGCTCTGCGCGCCGGCGCGCTTTTCGATGATGGCCGGTCAGCTCTGCAGCCGGATCGGTGCGTGGGACAATGCGGCGGAGTTCCCCTCCTCCATTCCCACCTTTGCACACTATCTGCGGCTGGCGGGCTATCGCACGTGTCTTTCCGGCAAGATGCATTTCGTGGGGCCGGATCAGCTGCATGGCTTCGAAGACCGGGTCACGACCGACATGTATCCCGCCGATTTCGGCTGGACGCCCACCTGGGACGAGCCGGAAAAGATTCACTGGTGGTTCCACAACATGCTGAGCGTGACCGAGGCCGGGCCCTATGACCGCTCGCTTGAGATGGAGCATGACGATGAGGTGGCCTATACCGCCCAGCGCTGGCTCCACGGGCATGCGCGCGGAAACGATGAGCGGCCTTTCATGCTGTGCGTCTCCTTCATGCAGCCGCACGACCCCTACCTCGGCCCGCGCGCGGACTTCGAGAGCTACCGCGAGGACGAGATCGATCCGCCGGCCGTGCCTTATGTCGCGCCGGCCAGGCGTGAGCCGGTCGGCAAGCGGATGTACGACCTCTACGACCGCGACGAATACCGCGTGACCGGGCGCCACGTACGCGCCGCGCGGCGCGGCTACTATGCCATGATCACCTATAGCGACCGCCTTCTCGGACAAGTTCTCGAGGTGCTGGAGCAAACAGGCCAGGCCGCCGATACCATCGTTGTCGTCTCGGCGGACCACGGCGACATGCTGGGCGAACGGGGGCTGTGGTACAAGATGAACTTCTTCGAGCACGCGGCGCGCGTGCCGATGATTGTTCATGCACCCAGGGCGCTGAAGCCGCGGCGCATCGCGGAGAACGTCTCGCTGATGGATCTGCTGCCGACCTTCTGCGAGATCGCGACAGACGGCAAAGGCGTCGAATATGCGGCGCCGGTCGACGGGAACAGCATGCTCGACCTCGCGGCAGGATCGTCGGCGGGATGGTCGAACACCGTGTTCGGGGAATACATGGCCGAAGGCACGTTTCACCCGGCTTTCATGATCAGGCGCGGCCCTTGGAAATACATCTCATGCGCCGGCGATCCTCATCAGCTGTATGACGTCTCAGCCGACCCAAGCGAGATGAGGAACCTTGCCGCCGATCCAAAGCACGCCAGGGTCGCTCAGTCCTTCGCCGGCGAGGTTGCCGCGAAATGGGACAGCGCTGCCATCCGCGCGGAGGTCGTGGAGAGCCAGCGCAACCGCGTTCTGGTCCAGGAGGCATTGCTCAAAGGCAAGACAACGTCCTGGGATTTCCAGCCATTCCAGGATGCCGCCCGGCAATACAACCGGAACTACGGCGCCGAACTCTACGACACCGACCGTCGTGCCCGCATTCCGTTCAGGCCGGAACCAAAACGCGACGGAAAGGGCGCGAGATAGCCGGATTGCCGGCTGCGTCTTGCCAGCAGGCGAGATTCCGGGCCAGCATGGCGGCCGAGGCCGGAGGCGGCATGTGATCCATCTTGCGGACAAGGTCGTTGTCGTGACGGGAGCTACGCGCGGCATCGGCGCGGCGATCGCTGAAACCTGCGCGCAGCTTGGCGGCGCGGTGGTGCTGACCGGCCGCGACGACGAGGCCGGCTCTTCGGCCGAAGAGAAAATCCGAGCAGCGGGAGGGAAGGCGCGGTTTGTCCGAGGGGATGTGACGGCACCGACGTTCGCAGATGATCTGATGGATACCGTCCTGGCGGACGAGGGGCGGGTAGACGTGTTGGTCAACAATGCCGGGATCCTGTCGCGCAGCAACGCCGCCGAGTGCACGAATGCCGAATGGGATTCGGTGATCGCGACCAACGTCACGGCGGTGTTCCAGATCTGCCGTGCGGCAATCCGCGTGATGCGCCGGCAATTCGCAACCGAGCGGCGTTCCGGCTCCATCGTCAACATTGCGTCCGACTGGGCGCTCGTCGCGGCCCACAACGCCGTTGCCTATGGAACAAGCAAGGGCGCGATTGCGCAGCTCACGCGATCCATGGCGATCGACCATGCACGCGACGGCATCCGGGTCAATGCGGTCTGCCCGGGCGATACCGAAACCAGCATGTTGCTGTCGGGACGGGGAGAGGAAGGGCGGGCCGCGCTGCTTGACCGCCTGGGGAACGCCATTCCCCTGGGCCGGGTTGGCCAACCCGTGGATGTCGCCGCGGCCGTCGCATTCCTGGCTTCGGATGCTGCCAGCTATATCACCGGCGTATTGCTGCCGGTCGACGGCGGCAACACGGCTTGGTAGCCGGCGGCAGCATGCCGATTGCTCCGGTGCAGCGCGTCAGCCGGCACGGATGACGCACGGGCTCGCCTTTCTCCTGTCCATGCTGGTCGAAGGGGCCGTGGGCGCTTTGCTCGGCGCCTGTCTGCGGGAACGCTTCAATCTGTCACGCTTGGGCGCAAGCGTACGCGCAGGGGCGGCCGCCGTGATCGGCACGGGTGCAACCCATCCGGCGCTGTGGGTGGGGTTCCCAGGATTGATGGCATGGACCGGCACTTGGCGGAGTGCGGCCGCATTTTGCGTGGCGGGGCTGAGCCTGGTCGAGACGCTGTTCTATGCTGCCGCTTTGCGCGGCTGCTGGCGTTGGTCGCTGGTACTTTCGACGAGCGCCAATCTTCTCTCGTTCGGGATCGGGATGCTGCTCGTATCTTGGCTGCCCAAGGCGCCATAGCCGGGCGGCACAACGTAGACGCTGGAACGGCCTCACGGCTCCGGCAACGGGATATAGTCCGGCTCACCGGGGACGCCGGCGATCCGGCCATGCTTCCAATCCTCCTTCGCCTGCTCTATGCGTTCCTTCGAGCTTGAGACGAAATTCCACCAGATGTGCCGCGGCCCATCCATCGGTTCGCCGCCAATGAGCAAGAAGCGGGCATCGGACAGCGCGCGGACTGAACGGGCCGCTTGGAGCGAAAGGACGACGAGTTGCCCCTGCCCGGCGCGAACGCCAGTCAACTCGATCTCACCCTGCGCCACATAGAGCGCCTGCTCCGCATAGCGCGGCGGCAGGACGGCCCTGGCTCCTTCTGCCAACGCAATGTCCGCGGAGATCATCGGATGCGGCGGCTCCAGTGGAGAACGGAGGCCGAAGGCTTCGCCTGCGACAATCCGAGCAGACATCTTGGTATCTTCCATGACGGGCAGTTCATCCGCTTCCAGATGAACAAAGGCGGGCGCCATCTCTTCGCGGGATTTCGGCAGCGCCACCCAGAATTGGATGCCCGAGAGCCTGCCGCCCGCGCCCGTCTGGCGCGGAGTTCGCTCCGAATGGGCGACACCGCTTCCGGCTGTCATCCAGTTGACGGCACCTGGCCTGATCATCTGGACCGTTCCCAGGGAGTCCCGGTGCAGGATTTCTCCCTCGAACAAATAGGTCATGGTGCTGAGGCCAATGTGCGGGTGCGGCCGCACGTCGAGCCCCCGGCCCGGCCCGAGCTGGACCGGCCCCATGTGGTCCAGGAAGATGAAAGGGCCGATCATCCGGCGCTGGATTGCGGGCAGCGCCCGACGCACCGGAAATCCGCCGATATCCTTGTCTTTCGCGCTGATGACCACAATGTCAGGCATGTCAGGTCTCCGGCGGATTGAGCTTCATTGCACTCGGGCGGCCGTTGGAGCGGCGCTATCGGGGCAGACTCGCCTTGATTTGATGCCTTCTTGATGCATCCGTTGAATATTGCGATAAATGCGATCGGAAACTGTGGGTTTTGCAGGAAACGACTATAGCATGTCACGTCGGCATGAAATGTCGCTCACCGCGGATCTGGTCGCATTTGTTCATCGCAAGGTCGGCGATTCGGGCCCTCCGCCCGGCTTTGTTCCCCTGACGGATCAAGACCATCACGAGAGGCGCGAGGCGCTGTTGTCGTCGCACCCGCGCGGCGATGATCTCTGGCTTTTTGCCTGTGGATCCCTGATCTGGAAGCCGGCTTGCGAAGTTGATGGTCAGTACCCCGCCTTATTGCGTGGCTGGCATCGAAAGTTCTGCTTGCACCTGGTGCGTTACCGCGGGTCGCCGGATTGCCCCGGCCTGATGATGGCACTCGACCTCGGGGGTTCCTGCAGAGGGGTCGTTCAAAGGATTCCAGCGAGGCACGTCAGGGAGCGCCTGGATCAGTTGCTGCGTCGCGAAACAAGCGTCAAGCCCGCAAGCAACGTGCCTCGTTGGGTGACAGTCGAGGTGGATGGCCGAACTCAGCGCGCCATCGCATTCGCCATAAATCGAAAGGGGCCCACCTACGCTGGATCCCACACCATCGAGCAGGTCGCCGACATTCTTGCGAAGGCGTGTGGGCATTGGGGATCAGGAGCCGAATATCTGATGCATACCGTGGCGCACCTCGAGGAACTTGGAATTCGCGACCGCTATCTCTGGCGGCTGCAGGAAATGGTGGCGCAGCGCATCAGGAAAGCCGCGAACGGAGGAACATTGTCCGTCGCCACCGGATAGCTTCCTCATTCCGCGCTGTGCGGGGCGGGGTGCCCGCTCCGATGGCCGTGGAGCCAGATCGCAGCCCGACGCACCATCACGTAGAACACCGGAGTAAAGATCAAGCCAAAGAACGTGACGCCGATCATCCCGGCGAACACGGCCGTGCCCATCGCGATCCGCATTTCGGCGCCTGCACCGCTGGCGATGACCAGCGGGACGACGCCGAGGATGAAGGCGAATGACGTCATCAGGATCGGCCGCAGGCGCGTGCCGGCGGCGCGGATCGCAGCCTCGGTCGGATTCTTCCCCTCCTCCTCCGCCTGCCGTGCGAACTCAACGATCAGAATCGCATTCTTCGCCGCAAGGCCGACCAGAACCACGAACCCGACTTGCGACAGCACATTGACATCGAGCCCGCGCAGGAGCAGGCCCGTCACGGCAGCCAGCAGGCACATCGGGACGATCAGGATGACGGAGAGCGGCAGAGACCAGCTCTCGTATTGCGCCGCCAGGACCAGGAATACAAACAGCACTGCGGCGCCGAACACGAACAGGCCGGTATTGCCGGCCAGCTTCTGCTGGTACGCCAACTCGGTCCATTCGTAGCCGAAGCCCTCGGTCAGATGCTCGCTCGCAATCTTTTCCATCGTCGCGAGTGCCGTCCCCGTCGAGGTTCCGGGCGCGACATCGCCCTGCACTTCGGCCGCCGGAAACAGGTTGTAGCGTGCCACCCGGTATGGCCCCGAAATGTCCTTGATCTTCGCGACCGCCCCGATCGGCACCATCTGACCCAGATCGTTGCGGGTCTTGAAGTTGGCGATGCTTGCTTCGTTCTCCCGGAACTTGCCCATTGCCTGGGCAGTAACCCGGAAGGTCCGATTGAGGAAGTTGAAGTCGTTGATGAAAACCGAGCCGAGATAGACCTCCAACGTCTGGAACACCCGCTCCGCAGGCACGTGAAACATCTGGGCCCGGACGCGGTCGATCTCCGCGAACAGCTTCGGTGTCTTCGTGTTGAACAGAGTGAAGACGCCAGCCAGGCCTGCCGCCTGGTTGCCGGCGATCATGATCTGGTTGGCCGCCTCCTCCAGTGCCTGCAGTCCCTGTCCGCCCCGGTCCTGGATCATCATCTTGAACCCCCCCGCATTGCCGATGCCCTGTACCGGGGGCGGTGGCACGGTGATGATGAACCCTTCCTTGATTGCCGACAGGCGTTGTGTAACGTCGCCCAGGATGCGTCCGGCGCTGAGACCCTTCGGGACTCGCTCCTCGTAGGGCGCAAGCACCGCGAATATAGCCGCTGCATTGGACGCGTTGGTGAAGGTGGCGCCATCCAATCCTACGAAGCCGGCGGTGTTCACGATCCCCGGTGTCTCCAGCATGATCTTGGTTGCGCGCTTGACCACCGCGTCGGTGCGGGCCAGCGACGAGCCAGGCGGAAGCTGGACGATGGTGATGAGATAGCCCTCGTCCTGGGACGGGATGAAGCCGGTAGGCGTCCGTTCGAACTGCCATACCGTAAGACCGATCAGGCCGACATAGACCAGAAGCATGAGCGGGCCGATCGCGATCAGGCGTCGCGCCAGGCCGGCATAGCCGCGCGCGAGCGCCTCGAATCCGCGATTGAAGCCTCGGAAAAAGCCCGTGACCGGATGGAAGCCGCCGCGCGGGTGCTCGGCTTCGTGCCGGTGCGGCTTGAAGAGAATGCCGCTCAAGGCGGGGCTCAGGGTCAGCGATACCAGCAGCGAAATCACCGTCGAGGTCGCGATCGTGACCGCGAACTGGCGGAAGAACTGGCCGGAAATGCCGGTGACGAAGGCGGCCGGAATGAACACAGCGGTCAGCACCAGCGCGATCGCGATCAGCGCCCCGCCGACCTCGTCCACGGTTCTGCGCGCCGCCTCCTTGGGCGACATCCCGAGCCGCAGGTTGCGTTCCACGTTCTCGACGACGACGATGGCGTCGTCGACGACGATGCCGATCGCAAGCACCAGGCCGAACAGCGTGAGGGTGTTGATCGAATAGCCGAGAGCCGCCATCACGGCAAAGCTGCCGACCAGCGATACCGGAATGGCAACGATGGGGATGATCGAGGCACGCCATGTCTGGAGGAAGATGACGACGACGAGCACGACCAGGGCGATCGCCTCGAAGATCGTCCTGATCACCTCGTCGATCGACCTCGCGATGAAATCGGTCGGGTTGTACACCACATCGTAGGTGAGGCCCGGCGGGAACCTGTTCTTCATTCCCTTCAAGGTGCTCAGGATCTGGTCTGCGGTATCGAGCGCGTTGCCGCCGGGTCTCTGGAAGATGCCGATCGCGACCGCGCCTTTTTCGCCCAGATAGGCGTTGAGGCCGTAGTCCTGCGCGCCCAACTCGACGTTTCCGACATCGCGCAGGCGCGTGATCTCGCCGTTCTCTCCGGTCTTTACCACGATGTTCGCGAACTGCCGCGGGTCCACCAGGCGTCCCAGCGTTTCCACGTTCATCTGGAACGCGCCGGGATCTGGCACCGGCGGCTGGTTGAGCACGCCCGACGCCACCTGGAGGTTCTGCGACCGCACTGCGTCCGCGACTTCGGGGCCGGTCATGTCGCGGGCCGCGATCTTGTCGGGATCGAGCCAGATGCGCATGGCGTAGTCGCGCGCTCCGAACACCTGCACGTCGCCGACGCCGTCGATGCGTTTCAGCACGTCGACCAGCTGCAGCGATGCGTAGTTCGAAATGTAGAGCTGGTCGCGGGAATCGTCGGGCGAGAACAGGTGAACGACCATCAGGAAGTCGGGGGAGTTCTTGCGGGTCGTCACGCCCAGGCGGACGACCTCCTCCGGCAGCCGCGCCAGCGCGGCCGAAACGCGGTTCTGGACCAGCACCTGCGCCTCATCCGGGTCGGTGCCGAGCTTGAATGTGACCGTGATCGTCAGATGCCCGTCGCTGGTCGCCTGCGACAGCATATAGAGCATGTTGTCGACGCCGTTGATCTCCTGCTCCAGCGGGGTCGATACCGTGTTGCTGATGACTTCGGCCGAAGCGCCGGGATATTGCGCGCTCACGACCACGTTCGGAGGGGCGATTTCCGGGTACTGGGCAACCGGCAAGGCGAAATAGGCAATGCCGCCGATCAGCGTGATGAAGATCGAGACGACGCCGGCAAAGATCGGCCGGTCGACGAAAAACCGGGCAAAATTCATGCGTGCCTACTCGGTGGCCGCGGCTTGCGGTCCCGCTTCGACCGTGCCCATGTGGGCCGTGACTTTCGATCCCGGCCGGGCAAGCATGAGGCCGTTGATGACAACCTTGTCGGTGGGCGCCAGCCCCTCGCGGATGATCCGCATGCCGTCATGGCTCGGCCCGACCCGCAGGATTTTGACGCCCACGGTGCCGTCATCTCCTACCACCAGCGCGATCTTCTGCGACTGGTCGGTGACGATGGCGGTCTCCGGCAGCAGCACCGCTTCATAAGGCTCGGACCCCGGCACCCTGATGTGGCCGAACTGGCCCGGCGTGAAGACGCCGTCGGAGTTCGGAAATGTCGCACGGGCACGGATGGTGCCCGACGTCTCGTTCACCTGGTTGTCCAGGAATTCCAGCGAGCCCTTGTGCGTCCACTGGTCTTCGTCAGGCAGCTTGGCGAAGACCTCGATCTTGTTGTCGCGCATGGATGGCATCGCGCCGCGCTCGGCCGCGCGCTGATAGGCCAGGTAGTTCTGCTCGCTCACGTCGAAGTCGAAGTGTATCGGATCCAGCGATACGATGGTCGTCAGCAAGGTCACGTCGCCCGAATAGCCGCCGGTGATGAGGTTGCCTGCGCTGACTTCATGCTTGCTGATCCGGCCGGTCACGGGCGCGCGGATATCGGTGTAGCCGAGATCGAGCGCCGCCTGGCGCACCTGCGCTTCGGCTGCGGCAACCGCAGCTTTTCCGGCGCTCACGGCTTCCACACGGTCATCATAGTCGGATTCGCCGACGATGTTGCCTTCCCGCATTTTCTCGAAGCGCTTGAGATTGCGGTTGGCAAGGCTGAGCTGCGCCTGCGCTTCGGCCAGTTGCGCCTGCGCCGAATCGAGCGCGATCTCGAACGGGCGTTTCTCGATCGTGAACAGCAGGTCGCCCTGCTTCACCACCTGCCCGTCCGTGAAATCGATCTGCTCGAGATACCCGCTGACCCGCGCACGGACTTCGATGGAATCGACGGCGCTGAACTGGCCCGGATATTCGTCCCACTCGACGATCTTCTTGTGGATCGGATTGGCGACCGTGACCACGGGGGGCGGCGGCGCTCCTGCCCCCGACTGTGCCTGCTTCGCGGCGCCTTCGCCGCTGGTAGCCCCGCTCTGCTGTCCCTGCCACCAGATGCCGCCCGCCACGGCGGCCGCAAGAACCACGGCCACCGTCCAGATCGCGATGCGCCGCGCGCCGCGTGACGAAGGAGGGCCAGAAGGCGAAGAACCCGGATCGGTCATGTGGTCTATCCCAAACGCAAACGTCTTATGCCGACCCCTGACCATCGGAAGGCGCGGATCGTATCGGCTTGATCATGGCATGTCGACCCGAGGGTCCGACATGCCTGTCGGTTGCAGTCATACGCGCCTTGCATCCCGACAGCCTGATCGAGGGTCGGATCCATGAAACGCGTGGTCGGCACGAAACTGGCCGGTTCCCCACAGGCATCCGTCCCCCAATTGCGACCAGTCCATGCCGCAGATAAGCTGCCGCCGCTGATAGTCAAGGCCTACGGGGGAATCAAGGGGGTTTCATGGACAAACTTTGTCAGGATGTTGCGCGCCTGGCCCACGAGTTCCGGGACAACCCCTACGGACGCCACAGCGCTGATCTGCAACGCGTCCTCAACCGGATGCGCGGCGCGCCTTTTGCCGGCCATCACATCCTGGTCCAGGAACGCAAGGGCATGCCCTATCGGCTGGCGCGCCTGGGAGCGAGCCCCTCCGATCCCGTCCGCTACACCGGTGATACTTTTGTGACGTTGGAACAAGCCGAATGGGCGGTCTTCAAGCTGCGGTGGCGGGATCTGTTCGGCGCCGAGCCGGCCTTCGACTAGGGGGCCGCCGCTCGTGCTCGGCATCATGGGCTATTGGGACCGCTTCTCCGCCAGAACCGGGGACCGCCCTGAACTGAAGGTCAGTGTCGAGGACGGCAGCGCCGGCTTCCGGATTGAGTTGGTGCGCCTTGTCTGCGGCGATGACGGTGCGAACGGCCCGGGCTTCAAGGCCCTTTCGATCGCCTCGGAGATCGATGGCACATACCCCGCTCGCCGGCAGAGCATCCCGGCGGGATCGTACATTGAGGTGCCGCGTCTGAAGCCGATCCAGACGGACGCCATCACGCTGGCGGCGCTGGTGATGCCCACCGCCATCGGGAGGGAACCCTCCCAATGCATCCTCAGCCGTCAGCATGCGTCGGCCGGCGGGATCGCCTTGCTGCTCGACGGCTCGGGTCGCGCCGGACTGTGGATTCATGACGGCACGAACCAGGCTCATGTCATCTGCAATGCGTCGATGCGCCAAGGATGCTGGTACCTGCTGGCCGCCAGCTTCGATGCGTCGCAGGGCGCCGTGCGCATCTTGCAGCGGCCCCTTTCTGGCTGCCACCGGGTCGAAAAAAATGGAACCGCAAGTGAGGCGGTGAGCGTACGAATGCCGATGCTGCCTGCCGGTCCCGCTCTGATTGCGGCCCGGCTCGATTCTGCCGAAGCGGCCGTTGCGCATTTCGACGGGAGGATAGAGGCGCCGGGACTCTATGCAGGGGCGCTTGGCGCCGATGAGCTTTCCGCACTGGCGCATCCGCGCGACATTTCCCTGCCCGCGATCGCGAGCTGGGACTTCTCGCGTCATATCGGCTCAGCCGATGTCGCGGACGTGTCAGGCAACGAAGCGTACGGGCGCTGTGTCAACCTGCCGACGCGCGCCGTTGCCGGCCACGCCTGGCGCGGCCAGACCACGGACTGGCGCACGCGGCCCGACCTCTACGGCGCGATCCACTTTCATTGCGACGACCTGGAGGATTGCGGGTGGACGACCGACGTCGCCTGGTCGTTGCCGCCGGGGATCGGGAGCGGCGTCTACGCCGCGCACCTGACGACGGCCGCGGGAGCGGAAGACTTCGTGCCGCTGTTCGTGCTGCCTCCGAAAGGAAAAAGCGCTGCGCCGCTCGCCTTTCTCGCCTCGACCTTCACATACCAGGCCTACGCCAACAGCCATCACGGCTACGAGGATCCCCTCTCGGAACCCGCCTACGGCGCCCTGCTGGTGCTGGACGCCACGGACCTGTTCCTCAAGGAACGGCGCGACCTCGGCATATCGCTCTATGACCGCCACCGCGACGGCAGCGGCGCCTGCTTCAGCTCGGCGAAGCGCCCGATCCTGAACATGCGCCCGAAGCGCAGGATCTGGAACTTCAACGCCGACCTGCACATCGTCGATTGGCTGGAGGCGAGCGGCATCGCGTACGACGTCATCACCGACGACGCGCTGCACGAGGAGGGGGTAGGCCTGCTGAGCCCCTATCGCTGCGTCATGACGGGATCCCATCCCGAGTACCACAGCGCGCGCATGCTCGATGCGCTCGAGGGCTGGCTGGATCAGGGCGGCAGGCTGATCTATACGGGGGGAAACGGCTTCTACTGGAAGGTTGCGACCCACGGCGCGCATCCCGGGGTCATCGAGGTGCGCCGCGGGGAAGCCGGCACGCGCTGTTTCGAGATGCCGCCGGGCGAACGGCACAACCAGTTCGACGGAGAGTTCGGCGGTCTGTGGCGCAGCAACGGCCGCGCGCCGCAGCGGCTGGTGGGCGTCGGCTTCGTCGCGGAAGGGTTCGATTCCTGCCATTGGTACGAACGCGGCGAGGGAAGCTTCGACGAACGGGCCGCCTTCATCTTCGCAGACGTCGGCGCGGAGGAGCGGATCGGCGATTTCGGCGTGCTCGGCGGCGCGGCCGGACTGGAGCTGGATGCCACCGATCCCGCGCTCGGCACGCCGGCGCACGCGCTGGTCCTCGCCTGCTCGGCCGGGCACAGCAATGTCTATCTCCTGACCGTCGAGGAAATGGTGTCGACGCACCCCTCGGTCGACGGACTCGACAATCCCCTGGTCCGGGCCGAGCTGGTCTTTTTCGAGACGCCGTCCGGCGGCGCGGTCTTCGCCACCGGCTCGATCGCCTGGGCGGCCTCGCTCTGCCACGACGGATACCGCAACAATGTCGCGCGCATCACGGCCAACGTCCTGCGCCGGTTCCTCGACCCGGCGCCGTTCGCTCCGCCAGAGTAGCTAGGCGAGGTGCCTGCCGCGCGCGGGCAGTGCGTCCGAATCGGCGGCGCCGTCCACCAGATCCAGCCAGCGGTCGGCGATGGCCCTGCAGAAGGCCGCGCCATGCTCGAAGTATCGCTCAATCTCGGACAGCACCCGCCGCTCGACCGCTACGGCCTCATCGCCGTAGTGCCGCGTCATCGCCGGCCAGCAGTCGCGCGGGAAATTGCGCGCATCTTTCAGCGTCACTTCCGGGTGCGCCTGGATTCCATAGATCGAGCTCCCGACCCGGAACGCCTGGGTCTCGCAGGTGTCGTTGCGCATCAGGAGCACGGCGCCCTTCGGCAGGGCGAAGCTGTCCTCGTGCATCTGCATGATGCGCTGCGCGCGCGCGAGGCCGCGGAACAGCGGGTCCCGCCGGCCGGCCTCCGTCAGATGCACCTCGGGATAGCCGACCTCCAGCCCGCCGAAGCGATGAACCCGTTCGCCGAACGCCCGCGCGATCAATTGCGCGCCGAGGCAGAGGCCGAGCACAGGGATGACCGCATCCGCGCACTGCCGGACCAGCGACAGCATGGGCGCGAATGCCGGATAGTTCGCATCGTCGCCCGCGTGCATCGGTCCGCCCAGGAGAATGAGGCCGTCGAAGCCTTCCATGGTCGCCGGAAGCCCGTCGCCCGCATGGGGAAACAGCGTGACGAGGTCGGCTCCGCGCGCCAGCGCGCGCTCCCCGACCAGTCCCGCCGGTGTCACCGGGCAATGCTGCAAGACCAGCAAGCGCATGTTCCGTCCTCGACTGCCGGCGTCCTGCCGCGCGACTCATGCGCGGCGCGGCGGCGCGTTTGCCAAGTAGTCTCAAAGTCCCCGCTTTTCAAGCGGATTTGACGCCGCCTGGCGCCTCCGCTAGCAATGCCCGCGCTTCAACAGGAAGGCGCGACGCATGGACCGCATGGCGCACGACTTGCCCGGCGCGGCGGGCGGCGAGGTTCCCGACGCCCGGCTGCCCAAGATCGCCTACGGCAAAGGCAGCCGGCTGTTCGATGCCAGCGGCAAGGACTACATCGACGGCTCGGGCGGGCCTGCCGTGTTCTGCCTCGGCCACGCCCATCCCGAGGTGAACGAGGCCATCAAGCGGCAGCTCGACCGCGTGGCGCACGGCTACCGCTACACCTTCACCAGCGATCCCCTGGAGGAGCTGACGGAGATCGTCGCGCGCCGCTGCGGGCCCGGCTACACGCGCATGATCTTCACCACCGGCGGATCGGAATCGGTCGAATCCGCTCTGAAGGTCGCCCTGCACTACCACACGGCGAATGGCGAGCGGTCGCGACGGCGCTTCATCGCGCGGCGCCGCTCGTGGCACGGGAACACCCTTGGCGCGTTGTCCGTGTCCGAGTTCAAGGAGCGGCGCGACCCGTTCGAGGGCGCCCTCATTCCCGCGTCCCACATCTCGCCCGTCAACGCCTACCGCCCGCCGGCCAATGTGGCTCCGGCGCAGGTCGCGCACTATTGCGCCGACGAGTTGGAAGCGGAGATCCTCCGCCTCGGCGCCCGCAACGTCGCCGCCTTCATCTTCGAGCCGGTGGTGGGGGCGGCCGGCGGCGTGGTGCCCGCCCCCGACGACTACGCGCAGCGCGTGCGCGCGGTCTGCGATCGCCACGGCGTCCTGATGATCGCCGACGAAGTGATGTGCGGCGCCGGCCGGTGCGGAACCTGGCGCGCGCTGGAGCATGACGGAGTCCAGCCGGACATCATGGCAATCGCCAAGGGGCTGGCCGGCGGCTACGTGCCGCTGGGCGCCACGATCTGGCATGACCGGGTCGCCGGCCTGCTCGAAGCCAAGGCCGGCGGACCCATGACCGGCCACACTTTCACCGGGCATACCTTGGCCTGCGCCGCGGGCGTTGCCGTCCAGCGCATTGTCGCGCGCGACCGGCTGGTGGAGCGTGTCGCGGCGGAAGGCCCCCGCCTGATGCAGAGGCTCAGGCAGCGCCTCGGCGACATCGAGGCCCTGGGCGACGTGCGCGGCCGCGGTTTTTTC
This sequence comes from Dongiaceae bacterium, assembly GCA_035699005.1. Lineage (GTDB taxonomy): Bacteria > Pseudomonadota > Alphaproteobacteria > Dongiales > Dongiaceae > Dongia_A. The sequence continues at coordinate 7,082 of DASSBF010000086.1, read as the reverse complement.
ATCGGCCTAGAGTTCGTCACCGACCGCGCCGCCAAGACTCCCTTCCCGCCCGAGCTTGGGCTGCACAACCGGATTCGCGCCCGGTCGCTGGAGAACGGCCTCATCTGCTATCCGATGGGCGGCAACGTCGATGGGGTAGCCGGCGACACCGTCATTCTCTCCCCGCCCTACAATGCCGGCGCGGCTGAGCTGGAGGAGATCGTCGACAAGCTGGATCGCTCGGTGCGCGAGGCGCTGGCGGGCCTGTAGTCAGGAATGGCTTGAGCGGCGCCGGGGCCGCGGGCTCCGGCAGCAACATATGGTTTTGTCCGGGCTTGATTCGCGCTAGCCTGGGCATCAGGGGGACGCTCGTTGGATACTCTTTCGCACATGCCGGCCTTGCCGATCGATGAACGGGAGGCCGGTCGCCGCGCCTATGCTCTTGCGCAAGAGCTGTTCCCCATCTGCCGCAGCATCACCGGGCCGGGCGTTCGCCAGACCCTGTCGATCATCGGCCGCGAAGTTCCGGAATTGACGATCCATGAGATTCCTAGCGGGACGAAGTGCTTCGACTGGACCATCCCGCCCGAATGGTCGATCCGCGAAGCGCATATCGAAGGGCCGGATGGCGAACGCGTCGTGGATTTCCGCGACCACAATCTCCACGTCGTGGGGTATTCCACTCCCATCGACGCCACGATGGATCTGGATGAGCTGAGACCCCATCTCTATTCGCTGCCGGACCTGCCCGACGCCATCCCGTACGTGACCTCCTACTACACGAAGCGGTGGGGATTCTGCCTTCCGCACCGGACGCTCTCCGCGCTCAGGCCCGGCCGCTACCGGGTCCGGATCGATTCCACCCTGGCGGACGGCCATCTCACCTACGGCGAAGTCATCCTGCCGGGAGAGAGCGGCCGGGAAATCTTCATCTCCACCTATGTCTGCCATCCGTCGATGGCGAACAACGAGCTGTCCGGCCCGGTCGCGACGGTCGAGATCCTGCGGTGGCTGAGATCGTGGCAGCGCCGGCGCCACACCGTTCGCGCGGTGTTCGTGCCCGAAACCATCGGATCGGTGGCGTATGTCTGCCGCAATCTCGCGGCCCTGCGCGCGAACGTCGCCGCCGGGTTCAACGTCACCTGCATCGGGGATGAGAGGGCGTACTCGTACCTTCCGTCGCGGCGCGGCAACACGCTCGCCGACCGGGCGGCGATTCACGCCCTCACGCACCACGCGGGGCCCGCTGGATTCGCGCGCTACAGCTACCTTGATCGCGGCAGCGACGAGCGCCAGTATTGCAGCCCCGGGGTCGACCTTCCGGTCGCCTCGATCATGCGCTCGAAATATGGCACCTACCCGGAATATCATACCTCCCTCGACGATCTCACGCTCGTTTCGGCGGGCGGCCTGGCCGGCGGCATTGGCGCGCTCGCGAAGGCGATCGTGGCTGTCGAGTCCAACGGCACCTATCGAACCACCGTGCTGGGAGAGCCGCAGCTCGGCAAGCGCAACCTCTACCCGACGCTCGGCACCAGCCAAGGCAACCGGTCGGTGCGCGATCTGATGAACGTGCTGGCCTATTCCGATGGCGAGCGTGATCTGCTTGCGGTTGCCGGGCTGCTGGGCGTGCCGATATGGGATCTTCTGCCGATCGTGCGGGAGCTGCTGGCTCACGCATTGCTGGCCGAATGCGATGCGAACGATGGAAGGGCTGGGATATGACCAGGCAGGACAAGCCGGACGTGGCGCGCTTCTACGATGCCGAGGCGGCGGACTATCACCGCATGTATCAGCGCGAGAATCTGGAAACCCTCGAGCGCTATCCGGCGAACTACTTCCGGCTCCAGATTCTGGTTCGCCGGCTGGCCGCTCTGGGGTTGAAGCGCGTCTACGAGATCGGCGTGGGCGAGGCGACGCCGCTGGTCGCGATGTCGAAGCTCGGGCTGGAGGTGGCCGGCTGCGACATCTCCGAGGCCATGGTGCGCGCGGCGCGGGCCAACTTCCGCACGGCCGGTCTGCCGGAAGACCTCATACAATGGGGCGATGTCGAGGATGCGGCCACCCTGGCGGGCCAGCTGCGCGAAGGGAAATTCGATGCGGTGGTGGCGGCGGGCGTGCTTCCGCACGTCAGGAACGACCGGCTGATGCTCGAGAACGTGAAGATGTGCCTCAAGCCGGGCGGCGTCGCCTTGATCGAGTTCCGCAACAAGCTGTTCTCGCTCTTCACCTTCAACCGGCTGACCAAGGAGTTCATCCTGGACGATCTGCTCCGCGGCGTCCGGCAGAGCGTCAAGGCCAAGGTCGAGGAGGAGCTGGACCGGCGCTGCGCCGTGGATCAGCCAGCGATCAGGACCGCGCGGCCCGGAGCCGAGCTCGGCTATGACGATATCCTGTCCAAGTTCCACAACCCGTTCGACCTGCAGGACCTGTTCAGGCAGGCCGGTTTCCTCGATCCTCAAATCCACTGGTACCACTATCATCCGGCGATGCCGATGCTGGAAGGCGCGGTCGGCCGCGATTTCCGCACCGCCGCGATGAGTCTGGAGCATGAAGGGAGCTGGCGCGGCATGTTCCTGTGCTCGGCGGGCGTGGTCGAGGCTCGCCTGCCCCAATAGCCCCGCGCCCTATCGCGGCGCCGCCGCCTTGAGTTGATCCAGGGTGCGAATGAGGTCGGCGAGTCTGGCGATCGTGACGGACTGGCCGTCGCTTCCGCAGATCGCGAACAGGCTGTCCCGCATCTGGTCGTCCTGCAGGCGCAGCACTGCGCCCAGCGAATTGTCGCACACGGCCGCCAGCGACACCGTCAGCTTCTTGTCGTTGAACGCCTGGCGGTCCGCGACCGCCGTGATGGCGGCCTGGTCGGCGATGGCCTTCACCTGCGGCCCGTACGGGAGCATCGAGCAGCCGTTCAGCAGCAGCGCTGCCGCGGCCGCAACAATCCAGTTGCGCATTCCGGTTCTCCTTCCTGTGAGGTGTTGCGTGCATGCCGGCCTCGCGCCCGATGACGCGGGCGGGCTGCGGAAGACTGGAAATGGATCGGCGGTGCCCAGGCGCGCGAACGCAGGCGGCAACCGAAGGCGGCAAGGGCGCGGCCCTGTCGCGTGGGACTGCACGAACCATGTCGGCCCAGCAGTCCCGGCTATTTGCTTGACGCCAGGTGCGGCTGGACCAATTGCCGGCGCGCGGCCTCGCGCTGGCGCCAAGGCCTAACGGCGATAAAAATCGTCATTAACCGGGTTTACGATGGTTTTTATCGTCATAAAGGCATCAAAAGAGATGGAGGGCGGCGCGGGCGGCCTGCGAAAGACTGGAAATGGATCGGCGGTGCCCATGCGCGCGAACGCGGCCGGCAGCGCCAGCCACCTCGCCCGCGCGTCACTTGAACGTGACGTGCTGCGCCATCCAGGTTACGCCGGCGCCAAGCGAACCCGCGGCGCCCATCAGGAGCCAAAGCGCCCGCTTCCCTCCGCGCAGTTCCGCCAACGTGTCGCGGATGGCCCGCAGGTCGCTGGCCATCTCGACCACCTTCTGCTCAAGGTGCTCGACCTTCACCTTCAACGCGGCCATCTCGGCGCCGTCGATCATGGTTGGTCTCCTCTGGCGGCGCTGGCATCTGGCTCATCGAATGACGCACGTGTACAGGATCGCGACACGGCACGCTTAGGGGAACGCCAGCTACAGCAACGCGGTTGACAGCGCCGCCGGTGCCAGCATGATGGCCGCGCCCGCACAGTGCAGAGCGGCATCACGGGCGTGGGGGAGAGGGGGCTAGACATTATGTGGGGATGATCGCAGCCGCAGTCGGCGCGCTGGCGTGGTTCGGCTGGCGGTATTTCCGCTATGTGCGCGCCCTGGTCGACTCCAGCCATGCGGGCAGGTTCGTGCCGCTTCGCAAGGACTGATCTGATCACGGCAGGATTTCCTCGACCTTTAGAACCGCCAGCGCCACGCCGCCATATCGGCGGGCCGTGCCGTCGCCATTCAGGAAGATGTCGCTGGCCGTGCTGCAGCCGATACGAACCTTATAGGTGCGCGCCGACGTGCTTCCCGCCGATACCTCATACTGGAAAGAAAGCGGGACTGGGAACACGGTGTTCGTAAGCACGGCACCCGTAGCGGTCAGCGCCCCGGCGGTGGAATCCACGAACAGGGCCGCGCTCGCAATACTGCTGGCCGCGCCGCCGCCGACAAAGCCAGTGAACGTGATCCTGAGCGTGCTGCTGGCATTCTTCGGCGTGATCGCGACCGCCGCAACCTGGTCGCCCTCGGTGTTCTGCGGGGGCGTATCGTCGTATGGCATGATCGTGCCGAGCGTCTGATAGGTCGCGTTGGTGACGCTGACCACCTGGACCACGCCATGCGCGATGGAGACGCCATCCACATAGATGTCAGTGTCCGCATTCAGCGTCCCCGCGCCCTTGTCGCCGCCGGTCGGGGCGCCGACCTGGACGCCGGGGCCGAAGTTGATGACCTTGGTGGGCGTCCCAGCGATCCGGGTTTCGAGATACCCGAGCGAATCCTCGCTGCCGTCCGCGGGGTCGAGGATTTGACCACCCAGCTTCACATAGTTGACGGGATTGCCGCCGCTGTCTCGGCCGCTGAGGACGAACGCCCCGATCAAATCGTTCGCGGCCGGGCTGGGACTGGCGCGGTCGGCGATGAAATCCGGTCCTTCGCCCGCGCCCGCATCCGTGCTGGTGAGCACGCCGCTGAACGCAACCGGGAGGCCGTCCGCCCTGCCGTAGTGCAGGCACTTCCAGTTGCCGGCGCCGAGGCTGACGAACAGCCCCACGTCGCCGGCCGCCGTCACGATGTTCGCCGCGCCGGGCAGCCGCAGGCTGGCCGCGTTGTGCGTGAGCGTGAGGGCGCCGGTGAACTCCACCCACCGCATCGTGCCGGCATTGACGGTGCCGAACGAAGTGATCGCGGTCGTGCCGGTCACCCGCACATACTGGCCGGTCGAAGCGCCGATGTTGGTCGCCGCGGCGGAGGCGATGTCGCCGCCCTGGTTGGCGACCGCCGCGCGCACCTGGCGCGCCAGCTCCCTCAGCGCGTTGTTGATCCCGCTGGGCGCGCAGCCTTCCGCGATGTTGCTGCCGCCGATGTCGGTGTTGTTGCCGGCGGTTGCGGCGTCGTATTCGTGGATTGCGTTGAACGGCATCGGTCATCCTCGCTTCTGGTCCTCGGGACCGTCATTCGTGATCCTCGGCGCTGCGCAGCGACCGCCCGAGCAGGAACCGCTCGATCTCGCGCGCCAGCTTGATCGCCTTGTCGGGAAGCACGCCCATGAGGCGCGCCAGGTCGAGGCACACATAGCGCCGCAGCTCCTCCAGCGGCGCCTGCGCGAAGTAGCCGTCCGGCGTCAGCGCCGAATCCTCGACCGTCACCGTCTCTTCTTCATCGCTCATGATTTCGCTCCCTCTGTTTCAGTTCCGCACCCGCGCGAAACAATCCCCTTCCCCCCTTGTGGGGGAAGGTTGGGATGGGGGGTGATGCAGCGCTGCGGCCCAGCCAATTGCGCTCTTGCGAGCGCGCGCGGCTCTCGCCGCGCGACCCCCCATCCAGCTCCGCCTAAGCTCGCTTTGCTCGCTAAGGCTCCGCATCCTTCCCCCACAAGGGGGGAAGGGACTACATGAGGAACGCGCCCGCGGATGAGATTCCGCGGCCGGTCATCGGCCTCGGCGTGGAAGAACGGCCGGTCGATTGGAAGCTCCGAACGGCAGCCCAGCCCCTATCGGCCAGCCGTCGAACGGATTGGCCGACATCGGCTGCCGCCGCACCGGAGCAAGCGCGCCATCGGGATCGCGCGCGACCGCGCCGGCGGCGGATTGCGCAACCGGCGAGTCCTCGCGAATGTCCGCCAGCTCCTGGAGGAACGCGCGCTGCTCCTCCGGGCTGAGCCGCGCGAACGCCGCGCGCTCCGCCGGCGACAGCTCCGGCCAGGGCGGTGAGCGGTCCGGATTTTCCGCCCGCTGCCTGCGCTGCTGCGCCTGGTCGAAAACCTTGAGCCCGGCCAGCGCGGCTTGCGCGACGTCGCTGCCGTCATGCACGAGCAGCCCCGTCCCCGCGCTTTTCAGCAGGTCGGCCCACAGGCCGCCCCAATCGAACGTGCTGGTTGATTGCGGCACGGTCGCTCCTTTCCTGAATGGACGATGATGATCGATGCATGTCGTGCCGCCTTTGCCGCCCCGATCGGCGCGCCCTACCCGAAGACGCTGCCCAGCAGCGATCCGATGATGCCGGCGCCCACCTCCCAGGGGCTGGCGCGGCTGGTCTGGATCGGCTGGGTTCCGGTCTGGGTGCCGCCCAGGTTGCCGCCGATGAAGTTCTGGTACAGCGCCAGCTCGTTGACCGGCGCCTGCTGAAGTGCGTTGTAGCGCTGGATCTCCGCATTGATCAGGTCCTGCAGGTGCGCCTCGCGCTGGCCGCCGACCTGCGCCAGCTGCTGCGCGTCGAAATAGTCCTGCTGCGCGAGCTGCGGCGCGAACTGGGCCGCCGCGTCCATCCGGTTGCGCTCGGCCTGGTAGGCATCGTTGAGGACGCCGCCCAGCCCCTGCGCCACCGCCGCATCGTGCGCGCCGCTGCCATAGCGCCCGCCGAGCGCATAGGTGGCGTCGACCGCGTTGCGGGCGCGGTCGAGCACGCTGGAAAATCCCGGCGCATCCTGTCCCAGGTACTTGCCGCCGAGAACGTCGCCGATATAGCCCTTCGACAGGTCGTTGAGCGGCGATCCGGCCTGCGCGCGGTTGGCGATCGTGCTCCACGCCTGCCCCGTCTCGGGCGCGGTCGGGGCGACCGTCTGGCCGGGATATGGATTGATCCGCAGCCCGCCGGAGCCGTAGAGGTCGTTCAGCCGCTGATAGCTGGTCTTCCACAGCGGCACCTGCTCCGACCATGGCGTGCTGCTCTGCGTCACCTTCTGCGTCTTGCTGCCGCCGCCACCGCCGCTCATGCCAGCACCTTCTGGATGATGGAAGCCGATTTCTCGTAGCCGAGCGCCATGGCCCAGCCAGCGCGCCCGATGACCTCGACGCCGCTGCAGCCGCAGCGCCGCGCCCAGTCCTCGATCGCGCCGATCCCGTCCTTGCCCCAGTCGGGCA
>DASSBF010000085.1:0-11093 GCA_035699005.1 Dongiaceae bacterium | reverse complement strand
GCGGCGCTGGATTCCCACCTCAACGAGCACGCCTACATCGTGCCGGGGCTGGGGGATGCCGGCGACCGGCTGTTCGGAACCAAGTGAGGGGACATGGCGGATTTCATCCTGTCGATCGACCAGGGCACGACCTCGACGCGGGCCATCCTGTTCGACCTCAAGGGCGAGCAGCAGGGCTTGGCGCAGAAGGAGCTGCCGCAGATCTTCCCGCAGCCCGGCTGGGTCGAGCACGATCCCGAGGAAATCTGGCGCGCGGTCCAGCAGGTCGGCCGCGATGCGATGGCGAAGCGTCCCGCCGGCAGCGTGCGCGCCATCGGCATCACCAACCAGCGCGAGACCACCGTCGTCTGGGACCGCAAGACCGGCAAGGCGATCCACAACGCGATCGTCTGGCAGGACCGCCGCGGCGCACCGCTCTGCCGCACGCTGATCGACGAGGGCTGGGAGCCGAAGATCCAGGCCAAGACCGGCCTGCTGATCGATTCCTACTTCTCCGCCACCAAGGTGCGCTGGTTCCTGGACAACGTGCCGGGCGCGCAGGAGGCGGCCGAGCGCGGCGAGCTGGCGATGGGCACGATCGACAGCTTCGTGCTGTGGCGCCTGACCGGCGGCAAGGTGCATGCGACCGACGTCACCAACGCCTCGCGCACCATGCTGTTCAACATCCACAGCATGGATTGGGACGAGGAGCTGCTCGACCTGTTCAATGTGCCGAAAAGCATGTTGCCGAAGGTGCTGGAGTGCGCCGACGAATTCGGCAGCAGCACGCAGGATTCCATCGGCGCGGCGTTGCCGATCGCCGGCATCGCGGGCGACCAGCAGGCGGCGCTGATCGGCCAGGCCTGTTTCCAGCCGGGCATGATCAAGAGCACCTACGGCACCGGCTGCTTCGCGCTGCTCAACACCGGGAACAAAGCGGTCGCCTCGAAGAACCGCCTCCTCACGACGGTCGGCTACAAGATCAAGGGCGACCTGGTCTATGCCAACGAGGGCAGCATCTTCGTCGCGGGCGCGGCCGTGCAGTGGCTGCGCGACGGCCTGAAGCTGATCCACCAGGCCGGCGAGACGGAGGCGCTGGCGCGCTCGATCGGCGGCACCAACGGCGTCTATCTGGTGCCGGCCTTCACCGGCCTCGGCGCGCCCTATTGGGACCCCGCCGCGCGCGGCGCGATCCTCGGCCTCACGCGCGATACCGGCATCGCGGAGATCGTGCGCTCGGCGCTGGAGGCGGTGTGCTACCAGACCCGCGACCTGATGACCGCGATGGCTGCCGATGCCGGGTCGCTCGCCAGCAAGCTCAGGGTCGATGGCGGCATGGTGCGCAATGACTGGGTCATGCAGTTCCTGGCCGACATCCTGAACGTGCCGGTCGAGCGGCCGGTGGTGACGGAGACGACGGCGCTGGGCGCCGCCATGTGCGCGGGCATCGGCGCCGGGCTGCTGGGGTCGGTCGAAGAGGTTGCCGGTAACTGGCAGAGCGACCGGGTGTTCAGGCCGATGATGAAGGCTGCCCAGCGCGACCCGCTCTATGCCGGTTGGCGTGCCGCGGTGAAGCGGGTCCAGACCTGATCAGCGGTCGGCCGGCGATTTCAGCTGATGCCGCTTGATCAGCGGGAATTGCGTGAGGATGAAGATCACGTTGAGGCCAAGGATGCCGAAGGCCTTGAAATTGACCCAGGTCGCTTCCGGCTGGGTGCGCCAGACGATCTCGTTCAGGACCGCGACGGCGATGAAAAATATCGCAAAGCGCGCCGTCAGCTTGCGCCAGCCGGCATCGTCCAGCTCCAGGGCGGTTCCCATCAGCGATTTGAGCAGCGGCCGGCCGAACAGCAATCCGCCGATCAGGATGGCGGCGAACAGGCCCATGATGATGGTCGGCTTCATGAAGAAGAACGTCTTGTTGTCGGTCGCGATGGTCAGGCCGCCGAAGATGATGACGACCACCACCGTGACGACCAGCATGGGCGGGATGCGGCGGGTCAGGCTATAGCTGATTGCGGCCGCGATGATGCTGGCCACGATGGCGACCGCGGTGGAGGCTATGAAGCCGCCCAGCTTGTAGGCGACGAAAAAGGCAACCAGCGGGCCGATCTCGATCAGCGGCTTGGCCCAGGGTGGCATGGTTCTGGTGGATTGCGCATTTTTCATGCATCTCCCATAACGGTTGCTGCGGGGGCAGGCAAGACGGCCGAACCGCGCAGCTGGAGGAGCCGATGGACGATCCGGGACTGAAGCACCTGCTCGACCGCAACCGCGCCTGGGCGAAATCCGTCACCGACCGCGATCCGGAGTTTTTCGGCCGTCTGGCGAAGCAGCAGGCGCCGGAGTATCTCTGGATCGGCTGTTCGGACGCGCGCGTGCCGGCCAACGAGCTGATGGGCATGGCCCCGGGCGAGCTGTTCGTCCACCGCAACATCGCCAACCTGGTGCATAACATCGACATCAACCTGATGTCGGTCCTGGAATACGCCATCTCCGTGCTGAGGGTACGCCATGTCATCGTGGTCGGGCACTATGGCTGCGGCGGCGTCCGGGCGGCGGTGGAGCGGCAGGAATTCGGCCTGATCGACAACTGGCTGCGCAAGATCAAGGACGTCTATGCCGCCAACAAGGCGGCGCTGGATGCGGAGGCCGATCCGGAGCGGCGGCTCGACCTGCTGTGCGAGATCAACGTGCGCCAGCAGGTGCTGAATATCTGCCACACCAGCATCGTGCAGAACGCCTGGCGCGACGGGCGGGACCTCTCGGTCCACGGCTGGATCTACGCGATCGCGGACGGGCTGCTGAAGGATCTCGGCTTCACCATCGACGGCGCCCACGCGGTGGAACCGATCTATCGCCTGCCGGGGATGAGCGGCGAGATCGGCTTCTGACTAGGTCGCCGCCTTTCTCTGCCGGTGCTCGCGATGGGCGATGTAGACGTTGGAACCAATGATGATCGCCGCGCCGAGCAGCACGGCGGGGACAGGCGTAAGCCTGAACAGCCACAGATCGAAGATGACCGACCAGATGAGGGCGGTGTATTCCAGCGGCGCCAGCATCGAGGCTTCGCCCAGGCGATAGGCGCGGATCACGGCATAGCCGCCGAGCACGCCCCACAGCCCGACCAGCAGCAGCAGGCCGTAATCCGCGGCATCCGGCGCGATCCAGATCGGCACGGAATTGAATCCGGCGACGACGAAGGAGCCGATGCTGCCGTAGAAGAAGATGTTGTGCGTCGGCTCCTGGCCCGAGAAGCCCCGCAGCAGCACCATCGACAGCGCATAGCTGAAGGCGGAAATGATGATCAGGATGGGACCGGTGCCCAGTCCGCCGAAGCCCGGCCGCAAGGCCACCAGCACGCCGAGGAAGCCGACCGCGACCGCGCTCCACCGGCGCCGGCCGATGACCTCGCCCAAGATCGGCCGGGACAGCATGGTGATGAACAGCGGCGCCACGAACGCGATGGTGATCGCCTCGACCAGAGGCAGCGACTTGAGGCCGGTGAAGAAGCACCAGACCATGGGGATCGAAAGTGCCGCGCGCAGGATCTGCTGCTTGGGAAAGCGGGTGCGGAAGTTGAGCGCGTTGCCGGTCTCCCGATGGGCCAGGATCAGGGACAGCAGCAGCGGGATGAGCCGGCTGACGAACACGATCTGCCAGGGATCGTAGCCTCCGGTCAGCCACTTGGCGGTGGCGTCGACCAGCGAAAAGCACAGCACCGCCGTTCCCATCAGGGCGAACGCCAGCAGCGGCTTGATCGGCGTGTTGACGAGCTGGGGAGGGGCCACGGTTGAGAATCAGGGTTAAGGAATGCAACCGCATCCTGACGGATCGCCGGAACAGCGGCAAGTCGGCACTGGAAAGCGCGGCAGGCTGGCCCCATAATCCCAGGTGGGGCATCCCTGTCCCCACGCGCGAAGGGCCTCGCCGACCGATATGCAGAACAGCCGTTTTGCCGTTGCGATCCACACGCTGGTACTGCTGGCCGCGAAGGCGGGCAAGCCGACCTCGTCCGAGTTCATCGCCGGTTCGGTCGGGACCAATCCGGTGTTGATCCGCCGCCTGATGGGAGAATTGCGCTCCGCCGGCATCGTCGATTCGCGCGCCGGTGCGACCGGCGGGTTCGTGCTGGCGAAGCCGGTGGAGCGCATCGGCCTCGACGAGATCTATCGCGCGGTCGAGGATGCGCCCCTGTTTTCCCGCCATGAGCACGCGAACCCGAACTGCCCGATCGGCCGCGCCGTCGGGCCGCTGCTGGACCGGGTGCTGGGACAGGCGGAGGGCGCGATGCTGCACAGCCTGAAACGCACCACCCTCGGCGACCTGCTGCGCTCGCAGGAAGTGGTCAAACAGCTCGCGGGGTAGGGCACTCCAACGTCGATGCATTCTCTTCCGTCATCCCGGCCTTGAGCCGGGATCCACGTTTCCGCCGCACAAGCGGTTGCACGATGGACCCTGGCTCAAGGCCGGGGTGACGGATGAAGAGAGGGCAATGCTGGCGTGCTACGCCTCGATTGCGACGTTGAAATCCTGCGCGACTTTTTCCAGCCAGCGCCAAAGATAGTCGGAGAAGCTCTTCAGCACGTAGACCTCGAATGTGGGGCCATCGTCGACGAGGTGCAGCAGTGCATTGGCGCGCGAGACGCCGGTCTGCGCGCACTGGCCGACCCGGAATTCGCGCGGATGCAGGTCCAGGCTGACACCGCGCATCAGGACATCCCGCGCCTTCGGGCCCTTGAGCGCGATGATGGCGCGGGATTCCGAGACATCGCAGGCGGTCGCGTGCTGGCCGGCGAAATTCGCGCGCAGCGCTTCGACCAGCGAGTCCGCTTCGCCGTCAGGACCTGTGATCCACCATTCATTGGGGCCGAGCCAGAGAATCTGCCAGACGCCTCCATTGGAGACGGCATTCGCCGCGCTCGGCAGTGCCAGGCCAGTGGCCGTCTGGACCGCGGACGAAAAGGCCGGATCGGACGCGGTGCCGCGGATGTTGACTATGGTGCGGTGTGCGGCCTCGGACATCGTGATCCCGGCGCCGACCTTGCCGCCGGCCGCGGCGCGGGCGATCAGGCCCAGATGCGCGAGCGCGCTGCGGCGCTGATAGGCCTCAACCATTGATGCGCGCTCCTTCCGGATCGAAGAACTTGGGCTCGGTGACCTTGGCCCTCACCACCTTGCCATCGTACGGCATGTAGAGCGTATCGTTCATGCGGCTGCGGCCGTTCTTCACCATGGCCATGGCGATCGAGCGCCCGCAATTCGGGCTGTAGTAGCTCGAGGTCACGTGGCCGACCATCTCCATCGGCGGCTTGTCCTTGAGCTCGGCGACGATCTGCGCGCCTTCCGGCAGTACCTCGTTGGGGTCCTCGGTCAGCAGGCCGACCAGGTGCTTGCGGTCCGGCCGCTTGGTGTCGGAGCGCTGGAGCGAGCGCTTGCCGAGGAAGTCCGGCTTCTGCTTGCTGACGATCCAGTCCATGCCGAGATCCTGCGGCGTGGTGGTGCCGTCGGTCTCCTGGCCGACGATGACGAAGCCCTTTTCCGCGCGCAGCACGTGCATGGCCTCGGTGCCGTAGGGCGTGATGCCGTATTTCTCGCCCGCCTGCATCAGCGCCCGCCACACATGCATGGCATGGGACGGGGCCACGTTTAGCTCGTACGTCGCCTCGCCGGTGAAGGTGATGCGGTAGATCCGGCACTTCACGCCGGCGACAGTGCCGTCCTTGAAGGAGAGGTGCGGGAAGGTCCGGTCGTCGAGCGCGAGCCCCGGTGCGACCTCCGCCAGCAGCTTGCGCGCCATCGGGCCGCTGATGCCGATCACCGCCCATTGCTCGGTGACGCTGGTGAGGTACACCTTCTTGTCGGTCCATTCGCACTGCAGCCAGTCTTCCAGCCATGCCATGACACGCGCCGCGCCGCCGGTGGTGGTGGTCATGTGGAAGTGGTCGTCGGCCAGCCTGCTCGTCACGCCGTCGTCCATCACCATCCCGTCCTCGCCCAGCATCAGGCCGTAGCGGCAGCGGCCGGGCTCCAGCTTGGACCAGGCGTTGGTGTAGACCATGTTGAGGAACCAGGCGGCGTCGGGCCCCTGGATGTCGATCTTGCCGAGGGTCGAGGCATCGACGATGCCGACCGAAGTGCGCACCGCCTTGACCTCGCGATTGACCGCATCGTGCATGCTCTCGCCCGGTTTCGGATAGTACCAGGGGCGGTGCCACTGGCCGACGGTCTCGAACGGCGCGCCATGCTGCTCGTGCCAGGAATGCAGCGGCGTCTTCCGGATCGGATCGAGGAAGTCGCCCTTGTCGATGCCCGCGAAGGCGCCGATGGTCACCGGCGTGTAGGGCGGGCGGAAGGTGGTGGTGCCGACCTCCGGGATGCTGACGCCACGCAGGTCGGCCATCAGCGCCAGGGCATTCACGTTGCTGGTCTTGCCCTGGTCGGTCGCCATGCCCATGGTGGTGTAGCGTTTCAGATGCTCGACCGAGCGATATCCTTCGCGGTCCGCCAGCATCACATCGGCCGCGGTCACGTCGTTCTGGTAGTCGATGAAGTGCTTGCCGTCCCGGCCGATCGGCGCGCCCGATGGCACGACCCACAGTTCGCCCGTGGCACCCGGCGCAGGCTCCGCGCCTGCAACCGGCGTGCTGCCTGCCGGTTCCGTGAAGCCTGCGGCGGAAGCCGCGGCCGCGCCCGCCGCGTGGCCATCGACCAGGCAATCCGCCAATGCGAACGCGCCGCGCGCACCACCGATCGAGTGGTTGTTCTGTCCCGGCAGCAGCTTGTCCGGCACGAAGGCCAGGATGTCCTGGTTCCATTTCAGCTTGCCGCGCGCTTGCGAAAACAGGTGGACGGTCGGCTGCCAACCGCCGGACGACAGGACGAGGTCGCAATAGATCTGGCGCGCCTCGCTGGTGACGCCCTTGCCGTCGCCGGTCAGGCGCCGCACCTCGACCTCGCGCACCGCGAGCCTGCCTTTGACTCGCGTGACGCCGTGGCCGGCGAGCACCTCGATGCCGCGCGCGCGCGCCGCCGCGGGCAATTCGCCATCGGCTTCCGCGCGCACATCGGCAATGGCAGCGACGGAGATTCCGGCATCCACCAGGTCGAGCGCCACCTGATAGGCGCCGTCGTTGTTGGTCATGATGACCGCGCGCTTGCCGGGCGCCGTGCCGTAGCGGTTGACATAGGTCCGCGCGGCGGAGGCCAGCATGCAGCCTGGCCGGTCATTGTCGAGATAGACCATCGGCCGCTCGATCGCGCCGGTCGCCAGGATCACGTCCTTGGCGCGCACGCGCCACAAGCGCTGGCGCGGGTGGCTCAACGCGTCGGGCGAGATCGGATTGAGGTGATCGGTCACCCGCTCCATCAGGCTGACCAGGTTGTGGTCGTAGTAGCCGAACGCGACGGTGCGGGGCAGCAGCGTGACCTCGGGCATGGCGCGCAGCTCGACGATCGCATCGGCAACCCACTGGGCGCCCGGCTTGCCGTCGATCATGGCCTGGCGGTCCGACAGCAGCGAACCGCCCATCTCCTGCTGCTCATCCACCAGGATGACGCGCGCGCCGGCGCGTCCTGCCGCAAGCGCGGCGGCCAGGCCGGCGGGACCTGCCCCCACGATCAGGGCATCGGCATGGGCATAGAGCTTGTCGTAGCGGTCCGGATCAGGCTCGGTCGGGCACTTGCCGAGGCCGGCCATGCGGCGGATGAAGTGCTCGTACTTCATCCAGAAGCCCTTCGGCCACATGAAGGTCTTGTAGTAGAAGCCGGACGGGAAGATGCGGTGGAACAGGTTGTTGATCGCGCCGACATCGCTGGCGAGGCTGGGCCAGCGGTTCTGGCTTTCGGCGATCAGGCCCTCATGGAGCTCGATCTGGGTTGCCCGCAGGTTCGGTTCGGAGCGCGCGCCCTGGCCAAGCTGGATCAGCGCGTTCGGCTCCTCCGCGCCGGCCGACAGGATGCCACGCGGGCGGTGATACTTGAAGCTGCGCCCGACCAGCACCACGCCGTTCGCGAGCAGCGCGGAAGCGAGGGTGTCGCCTTCGCAGCCGTAATAGGCCCTGCCGTCGAAGACAAAGCGCAGCGGCCGGGTGCGGTCGATGCGGCCTCCCTGGGGCAGGCGGTTGACCTGGTTCATCGGCCGTTCCCCCGCTCGATGGCCGGTGCCGGCTGGCCCATCTCGTAGACCGCGTAGATCTCGTGCGTGACGGTATCGCGCGCGACGTTGAAATAGCGGCGGCAGCCCTTGGCGTGCATCCAGCGCTCGTGGTGCAATCCCTTGGGGTTCTTGCGCATGAACAGGTACTGCGCCCATTCCGCATCGGACATCTGCCCGCCGTTGGTCGGCCGCGCGATGTGCGCCTCGTGCGCGTAGCTGAATTCGTGCTCGTCGCGCTTTCCGCAGTAAGGGCAGGGGATCAGCATCATGGAAGATTGCCTCTCAATGAGCGACGCCTGCGGCGCCATGCTCGTCGATCAGGTAGCCGGTGGTGAAGCGCTCCAGCGCGAACGGCGCATTGAGCCTGTGCGGTTCGCCGGTCGCGATCGTGTGGGCGAAGACGTGGCCGGAGCCGGGCGTCGCCTTGAAGCCGCCGGTGCCCCAGCCGCAATTGAAGAACAGGTTCTCGACCGGCGTCTTGCCGATGATCGGGCTGGCGTCCGGGCAGGTATCGACGATGCCGGCCCACTGCCGAAGGAAGCGCAGGCGTCCGAAGATCGGGAACAGCTCGGTCAGCGCGCCCAGCATGTTCTCGACCACCGGCGGGCTGCCGTGTTGCGAATACGAGTTGAAGCTGTCGATGCCGGCGCCGAACACCAGCTCGCCCTTGTCGGACTGGCTGACATAGACGTGGACCTGGCCTGACATCACGACGCAATCCAGCACCGGCTTGATCGGCTCGGACACCATCGCCTGCAAGGGGTGGCTTTCGATCGGCAGGCGAAAGCCGGCCATCCCGGCCAGCACGCCGCAATGGCCCGCCACCACGACGCCGACCTTCTTGGCGCCGATGAAGCCGCGCGTGGTCTCTAGGCCGGTCACCTTGCCGCCTTCGATGCGGAAGCCGGTGACCTCGCAATTCTGCACGATGTCGACGCCGCGCGCGTCCGCGCCGCGGGCGTAACCCCAGGCCACCGCATCGTGGCGCGCAACGCCGCCGCGCCGCTGCAGGCTGGCGCCGAACACGGGGTAGCGGGCGGTTGGCGAGCAATCGAGGATCGGGCAATAGGCCGCGACCTGCTCGCGGTTCAGGATCTCGGAATCGATGCCGTTGAGCTGGATGGCATAGACGCGGCGGCGCAGCGCCTGCATGTCATGGACGGTGTGCGCGGTGGAAAGCAGGCCGCGCTGGCTGAACATCACGTTGTAGTTCAGGTCCTGGGACAGGCCCTCCCACAGCTTCAGCGCATGCTCATAGAGGTGCGCCGATTCATCCCACAGGTAGTTGGAGCGGACGATGGTGGTGTTGCGCCCGGTGTTGCCGCCGCCGAGCCAGCCCTTCTCGATCACGGCGACATTGGTGATCCCGTGCTCCTTGGCGAGGTAATAGGCGGTCGCAAGGCCGTGCCCGCCGCCGCCCACGATGACGACATCGTACTCCGGCCTGGGATCCGGGCTGCGCCAGGCTTCGGTCCAGTTCTCGTGGTAGCTGGCCGCGTTCCGGGCGAGCGTGAAGATCGAATAATGTTGCTTCATCAGGGCTGACCTGGGCGATCTTGAATCGGCCGCGAGGATGAAGGAGCCGTCCACCCCCGTCCTTTGGCCGAGCGCCATGTATTGTCGCCGCAACGCCGCAGGGTCAAGGAGTTAGGGGCGAGAGGCTGATCCTGCGGCCTGCCAGTCATCGGGGCGCTTTCGGGCCCTGAATTATGGCGAGCTCATTGGCGATTACCTGAAGCGGGAGCACCAGCTTCGCCGGATCGTCCAACAATGGAAACGCCCCGAAGCGCATATACCATTCGGCAGCTCTTTGATCCTTGGCATCAATCGCAAGGGCAACGCCTCCAACCTCCTTGGCGACAGCCAAAGCGCGAACGCCGGCGGCAGCCAGTAGCTCGCCCCCCAGCCCTCGGCCCTGGCTGGCGCGATCGACCGCCAGCCGGCCCAACCGAAACACCGGCACGTCGTAATGCCCGAGTTTCTTGGTCAGCTTGGTTGGAACGCGTCCGAACTCGATTGCACCGGGGCATATGGAATAGAAGCCAAGGATGGTAGCGTCGCCTGGGGATCCGATTGCCACGAACGTCTTGGCACCGCCCGCCTCGTGGTTCTGCCGGGCGAACTTGGCAAGATAGAGATTGAGCTCGGGGTTGCCGCAGTCAAAGCTGCTCCGATCATGATGCCTTGCGATAGGCTCCTCATGCCACGTGAGGCTGGCACTCATTTGCGCCCGAAGCGTCTACGCATGGCAGCTGCCAGAGCAGGGGTTGCCTTTGGCGGATTCTCAAGCAGCTTGAGAACACGAAGTGTATCGCGCTCTGACAGCACGATCCGATCGGCGCGATCCACAATCTCCCTGGCTGCTGGCAGCGCCGCTCGCATGACGAACGCAGTCACATCCAGCCTCTCGTGGGTCGCCGCCGCGGTCAGCAGATGCTTCTCTTCTTTGGTGGCGCGCAACTCGATGCGCTCCGCGCGGGCGGTGTCAGAACGCGCCATAGTACACCTCCATGGACTCCTGTACGGTTTTTATCCGTACATGTCGGCAAAGTCAACCAATGGCGCCCAGGGCGGCGTGCTCGTCGCTCAGATAGTCGCGGTGGAACCGCTCGGATGGCGGGAAAGGCTGATTTCCCGTGGATTCTGGACCCCGGTCAAGGGCACAATATGGCATGATCGAGTCATGGATCGTTCGCCCAGAGCCGAACCGGCGCTCTCAGGTCATTTTCGCGAGGATCGGGAGGCCAATCTCCGGCTGGTCGAAGCACTCGCGCCGATCCATTGCACGGACTGCAACGGCTACCACCTGGACCGCGCGCGACGGCGCCTGCGCGCGCCTGCGGCGCTCGACCGGCCGGAGATCGTGCGGCTGCTGAGGGATCGGCTGGCTGGATCCCGGCGGGCGGGCGGAGCCCTCGACATCCTGATCGCCGGCAGCGGCGATACGAACCTGCTG
>DASSBF010000084.1:0-6450 GCA_035699005.1 Dongiaceae bacterium | reverse complement strand
GTCGCGTGAGGTAGTCGACCGATTGCATCTCATTCAAGCGCGAGACCGTGCGCTCGAAATCCAGAGAACCATCCCCCGATGGATAAAGCCGCTCCGGCGGAGCCGCCGCGGCGATCACCACGTTGACGCGATGCTCGTAGAGCTCGTCGATCAGAGTCACGAAGCGCCGCGCCTGGTCGCGCTGATCCGGCGACAACGTTGGCACGCAATCGATTAACACAGTGTTGAAATGGGTCGCGATTGCGAGGTAGTCGGCAGCGCCCAGCGGCCGGCCGCACAGTTCATCGAAGTCGAACCAGGCGACGCCCCCGGCCTGGCGCGGCACATCCAGGCGCCGCTCCTGCACGATCAGGCGGTCCGGACGCGGCGCGGCGGCGCCGGTCAGACGCGCGAAGCTCTCCGTCATGTGGCGCGCCGCCGGCGCGCCCAGCGGATGGAAATAGAGCCGCATGTCCTTGATGCGCTGGAGGCGGTAGTCGCGCGCGGCATCCAGCTCCAGCACGTCCAGTTTTTGCCTGATGAGCGCGATGAAGGGCAGGAACCGGTCGCGCTGCAGTCCGTCCTTGTAGAGATCGTCCGGCTCGCAGTTCGAGGTCGCGACCACCACCACGCCGCGATCGAACAGCGCCTCGAACAGGCGGCCGAGGATCATCGCGTCGGCGATGTTGGAGACGTGGAACTCGTCGAAGCAGAGCAGCGTGGCCTCGTCCGCGATCTTGTCGGCGAGGGCGGCGATCACGTCGTCCGGTCCCGCCTGCTCCTGGCGCCACCGGTGCAAGGTCTCCTGCACCTCGATCATGAAGGCATGAAAGTGGACCCGGCGCTTGCGCGCGATCGGCGCGGTCGCGAAGAACAAATCCATCAGCATCGACTTGCCGCGGCCGACCGGGCCGAAGATGTAGAGACCTTGCGGCGCGTCCGCCTCGTGCCGGCGCGCAAGCCCGAGACGCTCGCGCCATCCGCCCGCCTTTTCGTGTGGCCGATAGTGCCTCAGCGCCTTGTGCAGCGACTGCAATTTCTCCGCTGCCAGCTCCTGCGCGGCATCGTGCGCCAACGCTCCCGTGCGTTGCAGGGCACGGTAGCGCGGCAGGGGTCCGTCTTCGAAGGGTGAAGAGACCAGCGCGTCTGACACAGCGAAAGCGGCGACTCGGTCAATATGCATGTTGTGCATATCACATCACATTTTGCGTCACTTGACCATATGGAAGTGATTCGCGGCGGCGCCGACCGTTTCCTTTTCGCCGCACGAGTGAGTCGCGGCGGCAACAGATTGCATGCCGCGCGCGCGTCGTTGCGAAAAAACAGCCGCATCGAAGGCAAGCATCGATGCGGCTCGAGAGAACGGAATGTGATGCGGATCACATGATGCGGACTACATCGGCTTGCCGTTCACGAGGAACTGGCCCTGCTCGTTGACCTCGATCTTGAACTTGTCGACCGGCTTTCCGTCGGCGCCCTGCTCGCGCGCGGAATATTGCTGGAGCATACCCACGGAGCTGATCGCCTGCTGCGCGTCGATGTCGTCCGGCGTCTTCTGTGCCAGCGCCAGCAGGTCATCCATGCCGCGGATCGCGATGTTGACGCCCCCGACGATCCCGAACGCGGCCTGCGGCGACACATCGAAGCTGCCATCGGCCTTCAGATCCGTGAGCTGCGCGACAAGCTGCGATGGCGCGACTTCGATCCTGGCGCCCGAAGCCTGGAACACCGCCTGCAGGGCCACCAGCATGGCGGTCGCATTGGCTTCCGCCATGGACATGTCGCTCGACGTCATGCCCGGCAGGTTGTCCGCCAGCACCTTCACGATGTCCTTGCTCGGGACGCCGGTCACCTTGAGGCTGAGATTGCCGCTCTTGGGCAGAGTGGCCTGCGCGACCGGGCTGGCCGTCGCCTCGGTCGCCACCGCCAGGTCCTGGTGCGCGATGTCGAAGCCCAGGCTGGCCTTGTCCTGGTTGATGCCGTCGATATTGGTCCCAAGGGTCAGCGCGCCCAGGGTGAAGGGATCCTGGCCGTTCTCGGTATACTTGAGGCCGGTCAGCGCGATCTTGAAATCGCCCCCCTTGATCGATCCGGCCATGGTGGAGATCGCCTCGCTCATCGCCTTCTGCTCGTCGGGGCTGAGGGCGGGTGGCTGGGCCGGATTGCCGGTACCCTGCTCCGCCAGCCCGACCTGCTTGAGCGCCAGCTCCTGGTATTTCGCCAGCGCGGCCTGGTAGTCCGCGAGCTTCATCGAATCGTATTTGCCGTCGAGCCGGCTCTCGGCGATTGCGAAGACCCCGCCGCCGGTATCCTTGGCGGTGAAGCCCGACAGCACCAGATTGCCGACCGCATCGAACACGCCGCCGCCCTTGTCCGTCAGCTCGCTGGTGACCTTGGCGTCGGCGACCCGCATGTCGCCCGCGCTGTCGTCGGTCGCGGCGATGTCGGAGAACTCCGCGTCGAGCTTCTGGAATGCGCCCAGCTCCTTCAGCCACAGGCCGCTGAAGGCCTTGGTAGTGACGGTCAGCTTGCCGCGCTCTTTTCCGTCGGGCCCCTTGAACGGCATCGTCTCGGGCATCTTCAGGCCGGAGACTTCGTATGACGTCTCGTCCTTCGGCTTCGCCAGGTAGCTGATGGTGCCGATATCGAGATAGCCCTCCGGCGCGGGCTGGACTTTCAATCCTTCGATCGAGACCAGATAGGCGCCGTCCTGCTGCGCGGTGACGTTGACCGCCGCATGGCTGATGACCTTCTGCGCCGCCGGCCCCTCCAGCCGCGCGAGCTGCGCTTCGACGCCGCTCTTGAGCTCGGCCGCCGTCTGCGCCGTGTCGGGCCCCTTGTCGCAGCCAGCCAGCGCGAGCACGCAGCCAAAGCCGAGCGCCAGCGCGATGCGGCGCCCGACAGGTCGATGGATGGTCATGTTCCGAAGCCCCCGATGTCAGATGTCAGATGTCAGATGTCAGGAGAATGTCTTTCTGACATCTGACATCTGTCATCTGCGTTCCACCATCAGCTTCTTGATCTCGCCGATCGCCTTGGCCGGGTTGAGGCCCTTGGGGCAGGTCCTGGTGCAGTTCATGATGGTGTGGCAGCGATAGAGCCGGAATGGGTCCTCGAGGTTGTCCAGCCGCTCGCCGGTCGCCTCGTCGCGCGAATCGGCGATCCAGCGGTAGGCCTGCAGCAGGATGGCGGGGCCGAGATAGCGATCGCCGTTCCACCAGTAGCTCGGGCAGCCGGCGGAGCAGCAGAAGCAGAGAATGCACTCCCAGAGACCATCCAGTTTCGCCCGTTCGTCCGGCGTCTGCGGGCGCTCGCGCGCGGGCGCGGCGCTGTCCGCCTTCAACCATGGCTCGATCGACTGGTACTGCGCGAAGATGCGGTTGAGGTCGGGCACCAGATCCTTGACCACGGCCATGTGCGGCAGGGGGTAGACCTTCACGTCGCCCTTCACCTCCGCGATGTATTTGGTGCAGGCGAGGGTATTGGTGCCGTCGATGTTCATGGCGCACGATCCGCACACCCCCTCGCGGCAGGAGCGGCGGAAGGTCAGGGTCGAATCCACCTCGTTCTTGATCTTGATCAGGGCGTCCAGGACCATCGGCCCGCAGGCGTCGAGATCGACCTCGTAGCTGTCGATCCGCGGATTGCCGCCGATGTCCGGATCCCAGCGATAGATCCGAAAGGTGCGGGTGCGCTTGGCGCCGGCGGGCGCGGAGAATTTCTTGCCCTCGACCGGCCGATCCTTCGCCGCGAGCATCAGTTCAGCCATGGTGCACCGAAACCACAAAGGGAGAACATCCCTTCCCCTCAAAAGAATCCCCTTCTCCCCTTGCGGGAGAAGGTTGCGAAGGCTTAGCGAGCGAAATGAGCTTAGCCGCAGCTGGATGAGGGGCAGCGCGGCAACAGCCGCGCGCGCTCGATAGAGCGCCCATTGTGGAAAGGCACACCGCACAATACAGCGCTCGCGCGCTGCGCGCCTTCCGGCGCGGCCCCCTCATCCAGCTCCGCCTAAGCTCGCTCACGCTCGCCAAGGCTCCGCATCCTTCCCCCGCAAGGGGGGAAGGGGGCAGACATTGAAGGGTCAGTTCGGGGAAGTACATCAATACACCCGCGTCTTGGGCGGAAAGCTTTGCACGTCGTTGCTGAGCGGCTGGAGGTGGACAGGGCGGTAGTCGATGCGCACCTTGCCGTCCTCGCCGGCCCAGGCGATCGTGTGCTTCATCCAGTTGGCATCGTCGCGCGCGGGGAAATCCTCGCGGGCGTGGGCGCCACGGCTTTCCTGGCGGTTCAGAGCCGATTCGATCGACACCACCGCCTGATGGAGCAGGTTGTCGAGTTCCAGGGTCTCGACCAGGTCGCTGTTCCAGATCAGCGAGCGGTCCTCGACCTTGATCCGCCCGCGCTTGTCCCAGACGGCGCGCATGTGCTCGCAGCCCTCCGCCAAGATCTCGCCGGTCCGGAACACCGCACAGTTGGACTGCATCACCCGTTGCATCTCCAGGCGCAGGGCGGCGGTCGACACGTCGCCCTTGGCGTTGCGCGCCTTGTCCAGCCGGCTGACCGCCAGCTCGCCCGCATCCTTCGGCAGGTTGCGCGGCGTCTCCTCCGGCTTCACGATCTCGGCGCAGCGATGGGCGGCGGCGCGGCCGAACACCACCAGGTCGAGCAGCGAGTTGGAACCGAGGCGGTTGGCGCCATGGACCGAGACGCAGGCCGCCTCGCCGATCGCCATCAGCCCCTGGACCACCGAGTCTGGATTGCCGTTCTTGAGCGTGACGACCTCCGCCCGGTGGTTGGTCGGCACGCCGCCCATGTTGTAGTGCACGGTCGGCAGCACCGGGATCGGCTCGCGCGTCACGTCGACGCCGGCGAAGATGCGCGCGGTCTCCGCGATGCCGGGCAGGCGCTCGTGGATCACCTTCGGGTCGAGATGCTCGATATGCAGGTGGATGTGGTCCTTGTGCGGGCCGACGCCGCGCCCCTCCCGGATCTCGATGGTCATGGAGCGGCTGACCACGTCGCGCGAGGCGAGGTCCTTGGCCGACGGCGCATAGCGTTCCATGAAGCGCTCGCCGGCGCTGTTGGTGAGATAGCCGCCCTCGCCCCGCACCCCTTCGGTGATGAGGCAGCCGGCGCCGTAGATGCCGGTCGGGTGGAACTGCACGAACTCCATGTCCTGCAGCGGCAGCCCGGCGCGCAGCACCATGGCGTTGCCGTCGCCGGTGCAGGTGTGCGCCGAGGTGCAGGAGAAATAGGCGCGGCCATAACCGCCGGTCGCCAGCACCACCATCTTGGCATGGAAGCGGTGCATGGTGCCGTCGTCGAGGTTCCAGGCCACCACGCCCACACAGTTGCCCTCGTCATCCATGATGAGATCTATGGCGAAATACTCGACGAAGAACTGCGCCTGATGCTTCAGCGCCTGCTGGTACAGCGTGTGCAGGATGGCATGGCCGGTGCGGTCGGCGGCGGCGCAGGTGCGCTGGGCGATGCCCTTGCCGAAATCGGTGGTCATGCCGCCGAACGGGCGCTGGTAGATCTTGCCTTCCTCGGTGCGGCTGAAGGGCACGCCGTAATGCTCCAGCTCGATGATCGCGGGCACCGCCTCGCGCACCATGTATTCGATCGCGTCCTGGTCGCCGAGCCAGTCGGAGCCCTTGACGGTGTCGTACATGTGCCAGCGCCAGTCGTCCTCGCCCATGTTGCCGAGCGAAGCCGAGATGCCGCCCTGTGCCGCCACGGTGTGGGAGCGCGTGGGATAAACCTTGGAGATGCAGGCGGTCCGCAAGCCGCATTCCGCCATGCCGAAGGTCGCGCGCAGGCCGGCGCCGCCGGCGCCCACTACCACGACATCGTAGACGTGATCGGTGAACGGGTAGGCCTCGCCGTTGATCCTGGGTGCCGGTGTGGCGGTATCGCGGACGTTTTCTTCGGGCATGATGGGTTTTCCCTGCGCCGCTCAGCCGCCGGAGAAGGCGATCACCAGCATCGCGACGATGCCGGCCGCCGCCAGGGCGAAGCCGGCGAACTGGATGAGGAGCAGCAGGACCAGCTTCGCCACCTTGGCGTGGATGTAGTCCTCGACCACCACCTGCAGCCCCAGCGCCGCGTGATAGGTGAGCGCAATCAGGAACAGGCTCATCAGCCCGAGGGTGAGCGGCGAGCCCAGCCACTGGAGCGCGGTCGCGCGATCGACATCGGTCAGGAACACGATATGCGCCGCGAACCACAGCGACAGCGGAATGAGCGCGATCGCCGAGACGCGCTGCGCCCACCAGTGACGCACGCCCTCCTTGGCGGAGCCGAGACCGCGCACCCGGCCGAGTTCGGTGCGCAGGCCGCCCTTTGCCGCGCTCATCAGAACGCTCCCCGCGCCCAATAGCCGAGCGCCCAGGCCGCGAGCGTCAGGACCGCCGCTCCGAACAACACGCTCCAGCCGGTGCGATAGGTGGTGGGCAGGTCATATCCCCA
>DASSBF010000083.1:0-15867 GCA_035699005.1 Dongiaceae bacterium | reverse complement strand
AGGTGATCGACGACTGGGTCGAGCCGGTGGATCCGTAGCCCGGATCGTAGGTGAACAGACCATGCTCGGTGTAGAGCTTGCGCACGTCCACCACGTCGGGACCGATCGTCCCCTTCAGCACCGGCAGATCCCAGGCGGTGTTCGTCCGGCTGTCCCTGACCGAAACGGCGGCGTAGGCCTTCGGCGGCTGCGGCGTGATCTTGGAATCCGTCACCTTGATCTTGGGGCTGTGGGCCTTCAGCGCGGCGGCGGACGCCTTCCTGGGCTTGGCGCTTGCGGGGGACTTGGTCTTTGCCATGGGCAACGTTCCCTGGTGCTCGATGGGGAAACAGAAAGGTTAATAGTCTACCGTAGCACCGAAAATGTTAAGCCGCGATGACCTATTTTGCCATGCAGCATGCCCGCCACGAATCACCCTGTTGCACTTGTGGCATCGTCGATTCGGCCCAGCGTCTCCTCATGGCCAAGTACCTCCATGACCTCGAAGATGGGCGGGGACGTGGTCGCACCCGTCAGGGCGGCGCGCAGCGGCTGTGCCGCCTGGCCCAGCTTGATGCCTTTCGCTTCGGTAAACGCCCGCGCTTGCGATTCGAGGCTTGTGGCGGTCCAGGAGGATGACTCCGCTAGCGCCTCCCGCAACTCCCTTAGTATCCCTATCGCATTCCCCGTCAGCGCGGCGCGCGCCTTTTCATCTAGGTTAAGCGGCCGGTTGGCAGCGTAGAATACTGCATTGTCAGCGAGTTCCTTTAGCGTCTTCGCGCGCGCCTTGAGCCCCGCCATGCCCGCGATCAGGCGCCGCTCGATCGCGCTGTCGACGGTCACTCCCAGGCGCGCCACCACGTTGCGGGCCAACCGGGCGTCATCACTCTGCCGCAGATAGTGGCCGTTCAAGTTGTCCAGCTTGGCGAAATCGAAACGCGACGGGGCACGGCCGACACCGTCCAGGTCGAACCATTGGATTGCCTGTTCGGTCGAGATGATCTCATCGTCACCGTGTCCCCAGCCAAGCCGCAGCAGGTAGTTGCGCAGGGCCTCGGGCAGATAGCCCATGTCGCGATAACCCTCGACGCCGAGCGCGCCATGCCGCTTGGAAAGCTTCGCGCCGTCTGGCCCGTGGATCAGCGGAATGTGGGCGAAACTGGGCGGCTGCCATCCCATCGCCTGATAAATCTGCAATTGCCGGAACGTGTTGGTCAGATGATCGTCGCCGCGGATGACGTCGGTGATGCCCATGTCGTGGTCGTCGACCACCACCGAGTGCATGTAGGTCGGCGTGCCGTCGCTGCGCAGCAGCACCATGTCATCGAGTTGCTCATTGGCGACCCGCACCTCGCCTTGCACCTTGTCCTGGACGATGGTCTCGCCGCTGGTCGGAGCCTTCAGGCGGACCACCGGCTTCAGATCCGGCGGCGCGTCCTTGGGATCGCGGTCGCGCCAGCGTCCGTCATAGCGCATCGGCTTGCCGGCGGCGCGCGCCTCGGCGCGCATCTGCTCCAGCTCCTCCGGCGTGCAATAGCAATAGTAGGCCTTGCCGCGCTTCAGCATCTCGAGCGCCACCTCGGCGTGGCGCGGTGCGCGTGCGAACTGAAAAACGGTCTCGTCGTCCCAGTTGAGGCCAAGCCATTTCAGGCCATCGATGATCGCCTCGATCGCTTCCCCGGTGGAGCGCTGGCGGTCGGTGTCCTCGATCCGGAGGCGGAATATCCCGCCATGATGCCGGGCATAGAGCCAGTTGAACAAGGCGGTGCGGGCTCCCCCGATATGGAGGAAGCCGGTGGGCGAGGGGGCAAAGCGGGTAACGACGGTCATTTGGCGCGATCCGATGGTGCTCTGGCGCTCAGATGGAATGCTGCGGGGGTTCTTAGCCATAGCTCACGTCGTTGGCAACTGACAGCGGGCCGGCCGGTCTGATACAGCTATGGCGTGTGGGAGGGCTCGGGGGGCCAAACTGAGGCAGTGGATCGAAGGCTTGTTGGTGGCGGAACGCCGGCTCTGGCCGGTGTGGCTTGCCATCGCATTCGGCGCCGGCGTGGCGATCTACTTTGCGCTGCCGACCGAGCCGCCGATCTGGGCCGGCGCTGTCGCCGCCGCCACGTGCCTCTGCGCGTGCCGGCTGGTGCGGGCCTTCGACCCGCTGCTTGCCGCCGCCGCGCTGTTGACGGCCATGGCGGCGGGGTTCCTCGCGGGGGAAGTGCGGACCGCCGAGTTCGACGGCCCGATGCTTCCCGCGCCGATCGACCGGGCCCTCTACGTCGGAATCGTCGAGCAGATCGAGCTGCTGCCCGCCGGACAGCGCGTGACCTTGCGCGATGTCGACATCAAGGATCTGCCGCGCAATGCGACGCCGCGGCGCATGCGGATCAAGACGGTAGTCGCGCAGCCCGAACTGCGCATCGGCCAGAAGGTGGGCGGGGTCGCCAGCCTGAGCGCGCCGGCCGGCCCGGCCGTGCCGGGCGCGTTCGATTTCCGCAGGCAGTCCTTCTTCGCCGATCTCGGCGCGACCGGTTTCGGATTCGGAAGGCTGAAGATCCTGAGGCAACCCGAAGAATCCCGCCTCGGCGGGATCATGCTCGCCATTGCCGACCAGATCGGCGCGGCGCGATCGGCGATCGCGCTGCGGATTCGCAGCCAATTGCCGGATGCCAGCGGCGCAATCGCGGTCGCGCTGACGGTCGGCGATCAGACGGCGTTGCGTGCCGCCGACCTCAATGCGATGCGCGATTCCGGTCTGGCGCACCTGCTTTCGATCTCCGGACTTCATATCGGCATCGCGGCGGGATTGTTCTTTTTCGGATTGCGCTTCGCGCTCGCCTTCGTGCCCTGGGTCGCGCTGCGCTATCCGGTGAAGAAATGGGCGGCGGCGCTGGCGATCGTGGCCGCCGCGCTCTATGCCGGACTCGCCGGCTGGACGCCGCCGACCCAGCGCTCGCTGGTTATGGGAGGCATGGCGTTCCTTGCTGTCATCCTGGACCGTTCGCCGATCTCGCTGCAGCTCGTCGCCTGGGCCGCGGCAGCGATCCTGTTGTTCCAACCGGACACGCTGCTCGGCGCGAGCTTCCAGATGTCGTTCGCCGCGGTGTTCGCGCTGGTGGTCGTGTTCGATCGGCTCGGCCCTTGGTTTGCCGGACGGCGCCAGAGCTGGGGCGAAGGCGCCGGCTGGGACGCGCGGTTGTTCGCGATCTTCGGCAACGCCCTGCTCTGGCTGGCGGCAACCATGGCCACCAGCCTCATCGCCAGCCTCGCCACCTTGCCGTTCGCGGTGTTCCATTTCGACCGGCTCTCGGTTTATGGCGTGCTCGCCAACGCGATTGCGGTGCCGCTGACGACGTTCCTGATCATGCCGTTCGCGGCGCTCGCCTTGATGCTGATGCCGCTGGGGCTGGATGGCTGGGCGCTGCAGGCGATGGGCTGGGGCTGCGACCTGCTGCTGTGGGTGGCGCATTGGGTGGCCGGCTGGCCGGGCGCGGTCGCGGTCCTGCCCGCCATGCCAGGCTCCGCGCTGGCGATCGTCGGTGCCGGCCTGCTGTGGCTGGGGATGATGCGCGGACGCTGGCGCTGGCTCGGGGCCGCAATGGTCGCAGCGGCAATGAGCACGGCGTGGATCGTGCCGCCGCCGGACATCCTGGTCGCGCCGAGCGGCAAGCTGCTGGCGTTCCGCTCGCCGGAGGGACGGCTGGTCCTGAGCTCAAATCGCGCCGAGCGGCTGGTGCGCGAAACCTGGCTGCGCCGCAACGGGCAGACCGGCTTCCAGGACATTGGCGATCTGGATGGCGCGGAGAGCTGGCTGCATTGCGATGACGGAGTTTGCGACTACGCGGCACGCGTCCGCATCTTCCTGTCGGAGCAAGCCGAAGCTGCCGACTGCACGGGCACCGAGCTCGCGATCATTCCGCGCGCGGCCGGCACCTGTGCAGCGGCTGCCCGCGTGATCGGCCAGGCCGACCTCGCCGCACGCGGCGCGCATGTCGTCTATATGAAAGCCGGGCGGATCGAGGTGATCGACGCGGCCTCTGTCATCGGCGATCGCCCCTGGGCGCCGCCTGTCCTGTCATCCAATGATGCCGGAACGGATCAGTAGCGGCGCATGAGGCCGACGAGCCGCCCCTGGATCCGCACCCGATCGGGACCGAAGATGCGGGTCTTGTGGGAGGGATTGGCGGGCTCAAGCGCAATCGAATCGCCCTTGCGCCTGAGGCGCTTCAAGGTGACCTCGTTGTTGTCGATCAAGGCGACCACGATGGTGCCGTTCTCGGCCGTCTCGCAGCGCTCGATCACCACCATGTCGCCGTCATGGATGCCGGCATCCACCATCGAATCGCCTTCGACCGTCAGGGCATAGTTCTCGCCCCGCCCCACCAGATTGGCCGGCACATCCACCGCGTTCGAATTGTCACGCAGGGCCTCGATCGGGGTGCCGGCGGCGATCTTGCCGTAGAGCGGGAGCTGCAAGGCGCTGCTCGGCTGGGCGGCCACCAGGGCGCCGGGCAGGGAGGGGGTGAAATCGCCCCGGATGACATTCAGGCCGGCCCGCCGGTCCTCGCCAGCGCGGCTGGCCTGGGCAGCGGCGGCTTTGGCGGTCTGATCTTCGGGCAGGCGGACGACGTCAAGCGCCCGGGCCCGGTGGGGCAGGCGCCTGATGAATCCGCGCTCCTCCAGGCCCGTGATCAGCCGGTGGACGCCCGATTTGGACTTCAAGCCCAGCGCTTCCTTCATCTCGTCGAAGGACGGGGAAATACCCGTCTCCCCCAGCCTTTCCTGGATGAATTTCAGCAATTCCCGTTGCTTGCGCGTCAGCATGGCACCTCGCTTCCCCGCCCATTCCCCGGCGTCAGTCGGCGCCAAACGACCGCGTCACCAGGGATTGGGGTAGAACAAATCACAAACACAGGATGTTCTATTTTGGTTCCAGCCTGCCGTCAAGCCGTTTGTTGGGGCCGGGATCTCGACCCGCGCCCATCGCCGCGTGGAGCAATCAGCCGCAGGCGGCGGTCACCATGATCTCCACCTTCCATTGCGGACCGGCGAGCTTGGCCTCGACGGTGGCGCGCGCTGGCGCCTGGCCTTTCGGGACCCACTCGCCCCAGGCCTTGTTCATCTCGGCGAAGGTCGCGATGTCGGTCAGCCAGATGTTGGCCTTCAGCAGGCGCGTCTTTTCGGATTTCGCCTGGGCCAGCAGCTCGTCGATCTGCTTCAGGATATTCTTGGTCTGCTCATACACGGACGCCGGCACCGGGTCTTCCGCTACCTGGCCGGCCAGGTAGGCGATGCCGTTGTGGACGACCATGTCGGCAATCAGGGTCGCGTCGCCAAAGCGCTTGATGCTCATTCCTCGCTCCTTGTCTTGCTGATTCAAGTGAGATGGTCGTTGCATCATAGCCAGCCGTATGCCGCACACAATTCCCATGCGTCTTGAATTTTGACCTGTTTGCTGGTCCCCTCCGTGCGCAATGCGACCAATTATCCACGTCGATCATCTGTGCAAGGACTACGAGGTCCATCAGAAGGAGCCGGGCCTTGCCGGTTCGTTGCGCTCGTTCGTGCGCCGCAAATACCAGATCGTCTCCGCCGTCAAGGACGTGAGCTTCGACATTGCGCGCGGCGAGATCGTCGGCTTCCTCGGCCCCAACGGCGCCGGCAAGACCACGACGCTGAAAATGCTGTCGGGCCTTTTGTATCCCACCTCCGGCCACGCCAGCGTGCTCGGCTTCACGCCGCACGAGCGCAAGGCGGCGTTCCTGAAATCCATCACCATGGTCATGGGGCAGAAGCAGCAGCTCGCCTGGGACATGACGCCGGGCGATTCGTTCCTGGTGAACCAGGCGATCTATGACGTCTCGGACGGGGATTTCCGGCGACGGCTCGGCGAACTCACCGAGATGCTCGAACTGCAGCCGGTCCTGAACAAGCCGGTGCGCAAGCTCTCGCTCGGCGAGCGCATGAAGTGCGAGCTGGCCTCTGCCCTGCTGCACGCGCCGAAGATCCTGTTCCTGGACGAGCCCACCATCGGGCTCGACGTCAACATGCAGCAGGCGGTGCGGCGGTTCATCGCCGACTACAACGCGCGCACCGGCGCGGCGATCATCCTCACCTCGCACTACATGGCGGATGTCGAGGCGCTGGCGGAGCGCGTGCTGGTGATCGATGGCGGACAGCTTGTGTTCGACGGCAACCTCCGCGCGCTGGTGGCCGAACGCGCGCCCAACAAGGTGCTCCGCCTGCAGCTTGCGCATCCGATCTCGCCGGAGCGCCTGGAGGTATTCGCGCCGGTGCGGTCGGTCGACGGATTGACCGCCGAGCTGCTCGCGCCGCGCGGCAGCGTGGCGGAGATTGCGGCGCGCATCCTCAACGACGTGCCGGTCGCGGACATCGCGATCGAGGACATGCCGATCGAGGAGGTGCTGGGCCGGCTGTTCCAGCGCAAGCCGGTGGCGGAGGCGGCGAAGTGAGCGTGCCGAGCCTGCGCGCCGTGCGCGCCCTGCTGGCGCTGAACTACGGCATCTCGCTGCAGTACCGGGCGCAATCGGTGCTTTGGATGATCAACGGCACGGTGCCGCTGATCATGATGCTGATCTGGCTGCAGCTCGCGAAGGGCGGCGCGATCGGCGGCTACGATGCGAAGACCTTCGCGCAATACTTCCTGTTCATGTTCCTGGCGCGGCAATCGACGCCGACCTGGGTCATCTACCTGATGGATCGCGGCGTGAAGAACGGCGAGCTGTCGCCCTACCTGCTGCGGCCGATCCATCCGGTGTGGCACTACGCCACCGAGCATTGGGGCGAGTTCTTGTGCCGGATGCCGATCATCGTGCCGATCGCCGCGGTCGGCCTCGCCATCGCCGATGCCTGGTCGTGGGCGCTGCTCGCCCACCTGCCGGCCTTCATTCTCGGCCTGGTGCTGGCCTGGCTGATCAATTTCGCGGTTCATCTGACGGTCGGGCTGATCGCGTTCTGGTCGGACAACGCCCTCGGCTACGACACCGTCATCTACCAGCTCTACATCATGCTGGGCGGCGTGGTGATCCCCGTCGAGCTGTTCCCCAAGACAGTGCAGCAGGTGTTGGCCTGGACGCCGTTCCCCTATGTACTGGATTTTCCGGTGCGCGTGATGATCGGCCGCACCTCCGGCGTGGAGATGCTGGAAAAGTTCGCCATCCAGCTTATCTGGATCGTGGTCCTGGCGACGCTCTTCAGTTGGGGCTGGCGGCGGGCGCTCAGGCGCTACTCGGCGGCGGGCGCATGAGGCGGCACCTCAGACTGATCCTGCTGTTCGTGCGCGCGACGGTGCAGGTCCAGCTGGAATACCGCTCCGGCGTGTTCGGCCGCACGCTCGCCAACCTGCTGTCGACCGGCACGGCTGTCATGCTGCTGTGGGCGATGTTCCAGAAGGTTTCCTCCGTGGGCGGCTGGAGCTTCGACCAGGTCCTGGTGCTGGTCGGCACCGTGACCACGATCGAGTTCGTGGTCGAGATCTGGTTCTATCCCAGCCTCAGCAAGATCACGACCTACGTGCAGCGCGGCGAGTTCGACGTGCTGCTGGTGAAGCCGGTGGCCTCGCAGTTCCTGGTCACGTTCCGCTATCTGCAGGTGACGGAGTTCATGGGGCTTCTGCTCGGCCTCGGCGTGATCGGCGCCGGGATGTACCGCGTCGGCTCCATCACGCCGGTCAACATCCTGCTGCTGGTGGTGTTCCTGATCGCGGCGCTGGTCATCATCTACAGCCTCTACCTTGCGCTTTCGACCCTCGCCTTCTGGTTCACCAAGATCGAGGAGGTGGCGAGCATGATCTGGCTGCATTCGACCGCCGGCAGCTTCCCGGTGGCGGCCTACCCGCCGTGGGCAAGATTGCTGTTCACCTTCGTGCTGCCGGTGGCGTTCGTGACCAACGTCCCGGCGGAGGCGGCGACCGGCCGGCTGAGCTGGGAGTGGGGCCTGGGCGCTCTGGCGTTCGCGACCTGTATGCTCGGCGGCGCGACCTGGCTGTGGAGCAGGGCGATCCGGAGCTACAGCAGCGCCAGTTCGTGAGGGTGGCACGCGGCTTGCGACATATCCTCCGGGATCAACGCGGAGAAGCGCACGGATGGCCGATATTTCAGCCATCGCGCCCGGAACGGGCATTTCCGGCCGGCAATTTTTGCCGGGTGCCCGCGCCTGGCCGCCGCGGATGGGAGGCTCGAATGACCGCTAGTCCGGCCGGCCTCGGCGCCCAGGCGGCGGGATACGATATCCGCGCAGACGTCTTGGGCGGCATCCAGCGGGCCAGCGCCAGTACCGGGGTCGACTTTGCCTACTTGATGGCGCAGGCAGCGAAGGAAAGCGGCTTCGATCCCAACGCCAAATCCAAGACGTCCAGCGCCTCCGGTCTCTACCAGTTCGTGGAGCAGACCTGGCTTTCGGTTGTGCGCAAGCACGGCGCCGAATACGGGCTGGGCGACCTGGCTGACAAGATCAAGCCCGGGCAGGACGGCAAGCTGCATGTTGCCGATCCGGCGCTGCGCAGGCAGATCCTCGACCTGCGCCGCGACCCCGCGATCTCGGCCGCCATGGCCGCGGAACATGCCGCGGACAATCAGCAGCGGCTGGAGGCGAAGCTGGACCGCCCGGTGAAGCCGGCCGATCTCTATCTCGCGCATTTCCTTGGCCTCAATGGCGCCGTCAATTTCCTGACCGACATGGAGCACGATCCGAACCAGGGCGCCGCGAGCGCGTGCCCGAAAGCGGCGGCCGCCAACCGCTCGGTGTTCTATCGCGCCGACGGATCGCAGCGCACGCTGAAGGAGATCTACGACCGTTTCCAGAGCAAGATGTCGACCGAGATGGCGGCATACGACGATCTCGAAGGCGTCCCGGCCGGCAGCGGAACGATGCTGGCCGACGTGCAGCTGCCGCGCAGCCGCTCGGCGGGCGCGACCGGCGACGGCGCGATCTACGGCCAGACCAATCCAGGCGGCATCCTCTCTCCGCTGATGCTGGTGACGCTCGCCTCGCTGCCGACCGCGCGCGACCGCGACGACGACGGCGCCGCCCAGCGCAGCAACAGCCTGTTCAGCCGCGCCGTCATCGGCCACGCGGCGGCGTAGCAGCGCTCGCGCTCTTTTGCCATAGACACTCCATCGTCACGTACTCCTCCGCCGTCACCCCGGCCAAGCGAAGCGCGAGCCGGGGTCCCTGCTTCAGTCGCTCGTGCGGCGGACGGGTGGATCCCGGATCACGCCGCTGCGCGGCTGTCCGGGATGACGGTAGGAGTGGGCGCTAGGAGGGGAGTGTCGTTGCGTTCGACTCGCTACCGATCCACCGCGTGCCGGCCTTGTTCGGTCAACTTGCAGACCAGCCAGTCCGGTTTCAGCGGG
The DNA here is from genome assembly GCA_035699005.1 of Dongiaceae bacterium. Classification (GTDB taxonomy): domain Bacteria; phylum Pseudomonadota; class Alphaproteobacteria; order Dongiales; family Dongiaceae; genus Dongia_A. The sequence continues at coordinate 6,520 of DASSBF010000083.1, read as the reverse complement.
TTGGTGAACCACGGCTCGGCCCAGCCGTGGGCGATGCAGCTGCGCACCACGCCTTCATGCACGCGCTGGCCCCATTCGTCGAACAAGGGCAGCTTGCCGCCCGGCTGGGTAGTGCCGCGTGCCAGCCAGTGTCGCTGCGCGTCGGTCGGCCTTGCGTCGATCTCTGCGGAATGTAGTCCCCTGGTCATCGCCATCCCCACGGCCCTCTCCGGGAGGCACTCTAGCAAATTGCGCCCCCGGATCAACAAGGCCGCGAACAGCCGGCCTCAGTGGCCGGCGCCACCCATCAGCCGGGGATATTCGATGGCCGGGCAATGGTCCATGACGATCTCGAGCCCGGCCGCGCGCACCTTGGCGGCAGCCGGCTCGTTGACGACGCCGAGCTGCATCCATACGAACCGCGCGCCGATCTCGATGGCCTCGAGCGCAGGCGCGGCCGCGTCCGCGGAGTTGCGGAAGATGTCGACCATGTCGATGCGGCCCGTCTTGTCCTGCGGGATGTCCCTGAGGCCGGCATAGACCAGCTCGCCGTTCAGCGTCTGCCCGGCGAGGCCGGGGTTGACCGGAATGACGCGATAGCCGCGGGACTGGAGGAAGCGCATCACACCGTTGCTGGCTCGGTGCGGCTTGTTGCTGGCGCCGACCAGCGCGATGACCTTGGTCTCGGACAGGATCTTGCGCAGGAGCGCGTCGCTGGCTTGCGTGCTCATGAGCGTCAGAGTTCCAGCTTGTAGCCGAGCCGGCCGGCGAGATCCTGGATGAACTGCCACGCGACGCGGCCGGAGCGGGCGCCGCGCGTCACGGACCATTCATTCGCCTCGCGGCGCAGCTTCGCGCGGTCGATCTTGATGCCGATCGCGTCGGCGTAGCCTTCGACGATCGCGAAAAAGGTTTCCTGGTCGCAATTGTGGAAGCCGATCCAAAGGCCGAAGCGGTCGCTCAGCGACACCTTCTCCTCGACCGCCTCCGAGGGATTGATGGCGGTGGAACGCTCGTTGTCGATCATGTCTCGCGGCATCAAATGGCGGCGATTGGATGTGGCATAGAACAGAACATTCGGAGGGCGGCCTTCGATCCCGCCTTCCAGCACCGCCTTCAACGATTTGTAGCTGGCGTCGGCCGCGTCGAACGACAGGTCGTCGCAGAACAGGATGCAGCGTCGCGCTTGCGGCCGGAGGATGCCGAGCAGCCTTGGCAGGCTGGTCAGGTCCTCGCGGTGAATCTCGATCAGCGCCAGCTTGTCCGTGGTCTCCTCATTGATCGCGGCATGCACCGCCTTCACCAGCGAACTCTTGCCGGTGCCCCGCGCGCCCCACAGCAGCGCGTTGTTGGCCGGCAGCACTTGGGCGAACCGGCGGGTGTTCTCCAACAGGATGTCCTTGGAGCGGTCAATTCCGCGCAGCAGGCTGATATGGATGCGCGAAACCGTTTCCACCGGCTCCAGCCAGCCGCCCTCGGCCTGCCAGATGAAGGCGTCGCCGCGGCCGAGGTCGTTGCTGCGCGCGGCCGGCGGTGCGATGCGGGCAAGGCTGTCCGCGATCATGCGCAGCGTGTCGAGAAGGTCCTGGTCGCTCATGCAGTCCCCGAAGCGGCTTCGTGGCCGAGTATGCAATGGCAGGCGTTCCGCCGCCAGAGGATGGGCTGATGGCAGCTATTCCGCCGGCGCAAGGCTCAGCGAACGGACCTCCCGGCTGTCCGGATCGATCGCGAGGCGCCGGCGATGGTACGCCGCCACCGAGGGCCGGTGGGCGATGCTCACGATCGCACTCTGCGCCAGTTGGCGGCTCACGAGGTCGTAGACGTGCTTCTCGTTCTCCTCGTCGAGCGCGGAGGTCGCCTCGTCCATGAACAGCCAGTCCGGCTTGTTGAGCAGCGCCCGCGCGATCGCGACCCGCTGCTGTTCCCCGACGGACAGGGTCATGGACCAGTTCTCGTCCTCGTTCAGCCGAGCGCTCAGCTGAGGCAAGCGGACATCGACCAGCGCCGCCTTGATCTGGTCGTCGGAGAAGGTTCCCGGCTCGGTCGGGAAGGCGATGACATCGCGCAGCGTGCCCAGCGGCAAGTAGGGCTTCTGCGACAGGAACAGCACGCGCGCGCCCTTCGGGATGCGCAGCTTGCCCGTCGCGAAGGGCCAGAGCCCCGCGAGCACGCGGAACAGGGTGGTCTTGCCGCTGCCGGACGGGCCGGCGATCAGCACCTTGTCGCCGCGCGGAATCTGGAGATCGACATCGTGCATCAGCGTGCGGCCGTTCGGCACGGCAATGTCCGAGACCGAAAGGGCCACGGCCTGCGCGTCCTGCGGCTCGATCGCCAGGGTCTGATGCCGCTCGTCCTTCTCGACGTGCTCCAGCGCCTCGACGAATGTCACGAGACGATTTGTCGTCGCTTTCCAGGTTGCGAGGTTCTGGAACACGGTGACGAACCACGACAGCGAATCCTGCACGCGGCCGAAGGCGTTGGAGACCTGGAAGATCACGCCGAACTCGATTGCGCCGGCGAAGTAGCGCGGCGCGGCAACGAGGAACGGGAACACGATTGCCAGCTGATCGTAGAAGCTGCCGAACCAGTTCAGGCGCTTGGTGAGGATCATGATGCGCCAGTAGTTGTGCCAGATGCGGAGGAAGCTGACTTCGAGCCCGTCCCGCTCGCGCCGCTCGCCGGCATAGAGCGCGATGCTCTCGGCATTCTCGCGGATGCGGGTCATGCGGAAGCGGAAATCGGCGTTGAAGCGCTGCAGGTCGAAATTCGCCGGCACCAGCGGCTTGCCGATCAGGAAGGTCAACCCGGAACCGACCAGGGCATAGATGAGCGCAACCCAGAGCATGTAGCCCGGTAGTACGAACACGGTTCCGCCGAGCGCGAAGCTGATCGGCCCGGACAGACCCCAGAGAACGACCGCGAAGCTGAAGAGATTGACGACATTGCGCAGCAGGCTGAGCGACAGGGCAAGGGTATCGCTGACGAAGTTCGCGACATCCGCTTCGATGCGCTGCTCGGGGTTGTCCGTCCCGTAGTCCTGGAGCTGCAGGCGGTAGTAGGCGCGGTTGGCCAGCCAGCGGCCCATCGTGCGGTGAGTCATCCACCGCCGCCAGCGGATCTCGAGGATCTGCTGCAGATAGATCCGGTAGACCGCGACGATGATGGTGAGGAAGGCGAGCAGGGTGAACTTGCCCATCATGTAGAAGAAACGGTTGAGGGAAAAAAGCTCATAGGAGCCGATCTTGACGGGAGTCAGCGTCAGGTCCTTGTTCTGAAGCGCCGTATAGAACTCGCCGTACCAGGTGTTGATGAGGACCGCGACATAGACGCCGGCCAGGGAAAGGCCGATGACGACCACCAGCAGCAGCCAGGCGCTTTTCCATTCCTCGGACTTGAAGTAGGGCCAGGTCAGCCGCCAGGTCTTTTTCCAAAAGCCGGCCTGGGGGGCGACAACCACCGAATTGTCGGTCATGACATCCTGCCAGTGAGATGGGAATCCCCGAACGTGCAGCGCCGGCATGCCTAACATGCCGGCGCATTCGTGTCATGGCAGGTCTGTAACGATCGGTAACCGCCCTAGATGGCCCAGGCGTCCTTGACGGCTTGCAGGGCGATGGCCGGCTCCACATAGGCGCTGAGGGCGGCGAGGCTGCGCTCCATCGGCTGTCCGGCGGTGTCGATCACAAGCTCCGCCCGGGCTGGCGCCTCGTAGGGCGCGTCGACGCCGGTGAAGCCCTTGATCGCGCCGCTGCGGGCGGCCTTGTAGAGGCCCTTTGGGTCGCGGCTTTCGCAGGTCGCGAGGTCGGCCTTCACGTGGATCTCGTGGAACCGCTCGCCGATGATCTTGCGCGCCCGGTCGCGGTCGGCGGCATAGGGCGAGATGAGGGAGACGATCACCACCTGGCCGGCATCGGCCAGCAGCTTGGCGACCTCCGCGGAGCGGCGGATGTTCTCGGCCCGGTCCTCGGGCGAGAAGCCGAGGTCGCTGGTGGCGCCCTGGCGCAGCAGGTCGCCGTCGAGCACGAAGGCCTGCCGCCCGCGCTGGAACAGCAGGCGCTCCAGACCCATGGCCAGGGTCGACTTGCCGGAGCCGGAGAGGCCCGTCAGCCACAGAACCGCGCCGCGATGGCCGTTGACCGCCTCGCGCGCGTCGCGGCTGACGAGATGGTCGGGGGCGATCAGGCGCTTGTCGACATCGCTGGCTTCGGCGTTTAGCACCAGGGCACCGCCCACGATCTCGCCGTCGCGCAGCAGCACGCCGCGGCCGGTGCGCTCCATGTCGGCGGCGCGGTCCAGCGCCATCAGGGCGCGGCTGCGCACGGTGATCTCGGCGATGGCATTGCGGCCGACCTGGATTGCCTGGATGGGCTGCAGCCTCTCGACGTCGATGATGGCTGCGATCCGCTCGACCTCGACGGGGTACTCGGCGGTCGCGATCCTCAGCTTCAGCCGGTCGCCGATCTTCAGCGGATGATCGTCGAGCCAGAACAGGCGCAGATCGGCGCGGTGGCCCAGCACCGGCCGGCGGTCGGAATGCACCGCGACATGCCCGCGCTCGATGAACAGCTCATCGTCCAGCGTGATAGCGATGGATTGGCCCGCGCTGGCGACGAACGGCGTCGAGGCGTTCCAGGCTTCGATGCTGGCGACCTTGGCCTGCCTGAAGCCGGGCGCGAATTCCAGCCGATCGCCGACGCGCAGGCTGCCGCTCTCGATCCGGCCGACCACCAGGCGGCGTTCGTCGAACTTGAACACGTCCTGGATCGGCAGGCGCAGCGGCTGGTCGGTCGCGACCGGCGCGGCGACGAAGCTGTCCAGCACCTCCAGTACGGTCGGACCCTTATGCCAGGGCATATTGGCGGAGGGCGCAGCGATGTTGTCGCCATGACGGGCGGATACCGGAACGATCGCGCTCGGCGTCAGCTTCAACTGGCGCAGATACTCCGTGATCTCGCGCGCGATGGCGTCGAAGCGCGCCCGGTCATAGCCGATCAGATCGGTCTTGTTGACGGCCACCGCGATCTGCCGGAGGCCCAGCAGCTGCAGGATCAGCGCGTGCCGGTGCGTCTGCTCGCGCACGCCTTCGGCGGCGTCGATGACCAGGATGGCGGCCTGGGCCTGGGCGACGCCTGAGATCGCGTTCTTCAGGAACTCCTTGTGGCCGGGGGCGTCTATGATGACGTAGCGGCGCCTGGGCGTCGAAAAGAAGATCTGCGTGGTGTCGATCGTGATGCCCTGGTCGCGCTCGGCCTGCAGCGCGTCGAGCAGGAACGACCATTCGAACTGCCCCCCGCGCTTGTCGGACGCGGCCTTCAGCTCGGCGAACTTGCCTTCGGGGAGCGCGTTGGTGTCGTGCAACAGCCGGCCGATCAGGCTCGACTTTCCGTGATCGACATGGCCGACGATCGCAAAGGGGAAACGCTCGGCGAGCGCAATGCTCGTCGCGTTCGGTGTGAGCTCGAGGGCGTATGCTGTCCCGTCCACGTTCATATCCTACATGTATCCCTGCGCGCGAAGCCGCTCGAACGCATCCTCGCGCTCGTGATCCATCGCGCGGCCGGCGCGCTCGGATGTCCTGGTCTGCGACAGTTCGACAATGATCTCGCCGATGCTGGCGGCGTCGGACTCGATGGGCGAGGTGATGTCCTGGTCGCCGAGCGAGCGGTAGCGCTTGCCGTTGCGGGCGTAGTAGAGGTCGACGATCGGGATCTGCTCGCGCGCGATGTAGCGCCAGATATCGAGCTCGGTCCAGGCGAGGAGCGGGTGGATGCGCATGTGGGCGCCTTCCGGCAGCTCGCTCTTGAAATGGTCCCAGAATTCCGGCGGCTGGTCGCGGAAGTTCCAGGCGCCGTTTTCCGCGCGGGGCGAGAACACCCGCTCCTTGGCGCGGGTCGCCTGCTCGTCGCGGCGGATGCCGGCGATGACGCCCTTGAACTCGAACTCCTCCAGCACCCGCTTGAGGCCGATGGTCTTGCGCGCGGCGGAGCGCGCGGCCGGCGGCAGGCTTGGGTCGATCTCCTCCACCGGCGGGCAGTCGCGCACGATGAGGTTCAGGTTCCAGGCCTTCGAGAAGCGGTCCCGGAAGTCGTACATCTCCGGGAACTTCTTACCAGTGTCGACATGCACGACCGGGAACGGGACATGGCCGAGGAACGCCTTGCGCGCCAGCCACAGCATGACGTTGGAGTCCTTGCCCAGCGACCACAGCATGGCGATCGGCTTCAGCCGGCTATAGGCCTCGCGCAGGATGTAGATGCTCTGGTTTTCGAGCGCGTCGAGGTCGCTCATATGCCTTCTCCATCGGTGAATCCGAAATGGATGCCGCACTCGGTTTTTTCGCTGCCCGACCAGCGGCCGGCGCGGCTGTCCTCGCCTTCCAGGATGCGGCGCGTGCAGGGCGCGCAGCCGATCGAGGCGAAGCCCTCGTCGAACAGCGGATGGCGCGGCAGGCGGAAATCCTTGAAGGCCTGGTTGATCTGCGGCTCGCTCCAATGGGCGAGCGGGTTGATCTTGATGCGGCCGTCGGCGACTTCCGCGACCG